>JBEDKU010000160.1:0-4714 GCA_041172045.1 Verrucomicrobiota bacterium
CCGTATTTTTTCGTGATCGAGGAAAGCAATTCAAGATACCCGGCACGCGGGAAAACCAGACCCGCGTTCGCCGGATACGACTCCACGATGATCGCCGCGATCTCCTCACCGCGCGCAGCGAAGAGCGCTTCGAGAGCTTCCGGATCGTTGTAGGAGAGCACGATGGTCTTCTCCGCGAACGCCTTCGGCACCCCGGCGGAATCGGGCTCGCCATGAGTCAGCGCCCCGGAACCGGCGGCGACTAACAACGAATCGCTGTGCCCGTGATAACACCCGTCGAACTTCACGATGTAGTCGCGCTTGGTAAACCCCCGCGCCAACCGGATCGCCGACATCGTCGCTTCGGTGCCCGAGGAGGTCATGCGGACCTTCTTCACCGACGGCACCCAGTCACAAATCGTGCGCGCCATTTCCACCTCGAACATGTTGGGAATGCCGAAGGAAATCCCGCTCTTCGCCACCTCGTGGATCGTGTTGGTGATGGCGATGGGCGCGTGCCCGAGGATGTTCGGCCCCCACGAACCGATGTAGTCGATGTAGTGTTTTCCGTCGATGTCCTCGATCCGGCTGCCCTTCGCCCGGCGGACGAAAAACGGCTCGCCGCCGACATTGCGGAAAGCGCGCACCGGCGAGTTCACCCCACCGGGGATGACTTCCTGAGCGACTGCGAACATCTTGCGGGAAAGCGGGCCTTGCAAATTCATGGCCGGAGCATGAATCAGGATTTCCAAACGTCCAACCGCGAAGCGCCGCCGAGCGGTAAATTATCCGCAGTCACCTCGCGCCAAGGAGCCTGGCCGACCAAACCAGCCACAGAGACCAGCCCCCCCCGGGATCGCTGCTTGCGGCCAGGTAAATTCATTCTGACTTTCAGTCAATTCTCCGAGGCGGCCGGCAGCCTTGGAGATTCACCGTGAAGTTCTGAATTGTCATCGGTAACCTGCTCGTCCTCACACAAGTCGCTTTTTGACGGGATGCGGTCACTCCAGGAACTCCGATCGGGCGAATGCCGGGATTGCGCCCGATGTGATTGTTGCGGAAGACATTGGCACGGTCGGTCAACATGGGAAGACGGCGGAGAATGCGGGATTCATCAATTTTCCTTAATGAACCTGACTAGGAACAGATGAATTTTATTTCAGTCCGTTCACTCAGCCAGGCCTCGGACGACTCTCCGTAGCAACTCTCTCATTATCTGTTCACAGGCTTGATTCACAATCGAGATCGGATCCGAAAATCTACTACATCAATCGTAGCAATCATCGGAACATCCCCGGATCAGCCTAAAAATATCTTGAATTGATTCTAGTGCCACGTCTATCATGCAACCCCTAAAATTTCATCAACTGTTACGACGAGTATGGATGAGCCTGAACCATAGACCCGCCCATGCCCGACTCTGGAAGCTGTAAGAGATCGGCTTACCTGTAAATCTGGCAACGCATCTTCATGATGCTGTAACTGCCTTTTGCTAAGCACACTGATTATGAACACATCCCAAACCACAGATTGTTATGAAAACTTCAATCATTAGGATACATGGCCTTCGCGTGGCTGTATCATTCATCGCATCGGTCATCGCCACACCGCCAATACTCGCCGTCAATCCGTCGGAAGGCGATTTCGGCCGCATGTTTCCAAAACTGCAGGCGTTCCAGCCCCCTGACGCATTGCTCCTCAGCCTCGCGACCACGATGCGCGATCCAAATCTGCCGGAAAACGATAACCCGAACGGCGTTCCCTCCGGCAACACTTACCTGGGGCAATTCCTCGATCACGACATCACGCTGGACGCCACTCCACTGGGCGAGGCCACGATCGACATTGACAACATGATTAACGGTCGCACGCCGCGCCTTGATCTGGATTCCATGTATGGTGGCGGCCAAATTGGAAACCCCGAGCTCTACGACGAAATTGGGAAGTTCAAGTTTTCAACTCCGAACGGTTTTGAAGATTTCCAACGCACGGTGACTGGGAGCGCAATCCTGCCGGAAGGCCGCAACGATGAGAATCTGATCATCGCCCAGTTCCATTTACTGTTCCAGCAATTCCATAACAAGGTTATTGATCTTGGATACAGTTTTTCGGAAGCACAACGACTGACTAGGTGGCATTATCAGTGGATCATCGTGCATGATTTCCTCCCCGAGATCGCAGGTCACGACACGGTGAATCACTGCCTCACTTACAATGGGGACGGCAAGCCCAAGGTGCGCTCCGACTTTTACAAGCCGGGCAATCCAAACCGGCCGATGATGCCGGTGGAATTCTCGGTCGCGGCCTATCGCTTCGGACACTCGATGGTCAGACTGGCCTATGTGATGCCGACTAACAGCCTCACGAAGACTCAGGTCTTCAACCTGGCTGGCACGGACTTGCGGGGATCCAGGCCAATCCCGCCACTGCTTAAAATCGACTTCGCCAACTTCTTCGATATCGAGGGACTCCCAACCCCGGCGGGAAGAAATATTTCCAGGAAAATCGACGCCTTGATTTCCCGCAGTCTCTTCGACCTGCCCGTGGGACCGGTGATTCCTTCAGCCCCGCCTGCCGTCACTTCACTCCCCGAGCGCAATTTGCTCCGAGGTAAGCGCATCGGCCTGCCATCCTATCAGGATGTTGCCCGGGCAATGGGTGTTACGCCTTACACCAACGCGCAACTTGGACTTACCGATCCTGGCTGGAGTGGCAAAGCACCGCTATGGTTTGGAATCCTGAAAGAGAGCGAACTGAGGGAGAATGGTGCCCGCCTTGGACCAACAGGACGGATGATCGTTACCGAAGTCATCCTAGGACTTTTGGACAAGGACCAGAATTCCTATTTCAACAGCCCCCAGCCATGGTCTCCTCTGGGTGGAGGCTTTCACATTTCGGATGTTGTGGCATTTGCGACCGGCGTGGAATAGCACCGTGAATGCCACGACTTCCGAAGTTATCAGAGTGTGGCTGCTAGTCGAGTTTTGCTGTCCTGCCAGCAGCCACCTCACGCCAGAGTAACGTGCCCGCCAAACCATCCCCGGCGGCGAGCCCAACTGCAAAGCGCGGCAAAAAATCGCCGGCTTCCGCAAGATTCCCGCAGATACCGAGTATTGATACCAACCTCACACCCCATCATGCAACGACGCGGATTCCTCAACACCACCGCCCTCACCGGAGCCGGACTCTTGATTCTTCCGAGCGGCGTCCTGGCGGGTAAAAACTCGCCGGGCAACAAGCTCAACATCGCCCTCATCGGCGTGTGGGGCCGCGGCCTGGCGCACTATGACTCGATCGGCCACGAAAACGTCGTCGCGCTCTGCGATGTCAACGAGGCGCGTTTTCCAGACGCTCTCAAGCGTTTTCCCGGCGCGAAGACCTACACGGATTGGCGGAAATGCCTCGAGCAGAAGGACATCGACGCCGTCGTCATCTGCACCGCCGACCACCACCACGCGTTCATCGCCAACTGGGCCTTGAACCGCGGCCTGCATGTCTATTGCGAGAAACCCCTCGCCATATCGGTGGAGGAGGCCCGGGTGGTCAGGGCGAACTGGCTGACTAAAAAAGACAAGCTCGCCACCCAGGTCGGCATGCAACGCCATGCCGATCCGAACTTCAACCGCATCAAGGAACTCATCCGCGACGGAGCCATCGGCGATCTGCAATCCGCCGCCGCATGGGGCAGCCGCCAAATCCGCCGCGAGGGATATTTCCCCGCTGAAGGCGCGCCACCCGCCGGTTTCGATTTCGATCTCTGGCTTGGCCCGTCTCCGGCCCATCCCTACAACCCGGCTTATTTCAAGGGCGGTCCGGGCATGAACTGTCTCGAGTGGAACATGTTCTGGGACTTCGGCGCGGGACAGATCGGCGACATGGGCAGTCACACGATGGACTTGTTATGGAACGCGGTGGACGCCGGAGTCCCGATCTCGGCCGAAGCGAAGGGCGAGGCCTTCAACCCGGACGTCACTCCGGTGGAATGCGAATCCCACTTCGAATACGCCGCCAACGACTGGCGCGGCCCGCTCCGCGTGAGTTGGTACCAAGGCGGTGTCATGCCGCGCTCGCCGAACCGCGCCATCGATCTCAAAGCCATCGATCACGGCGTGTATTTCAAAGGCAGCAAGGGTTTCCTCGTCGCCGACTTCACCTCGCGGATGATCATACCCTTCGGCGGTGATTCCGACCTCTCGTACTTCAAACCCCGTTCCAAGGAAAACCTACTCAAACCCGTCGGTCACTTCCAGAAACAGTGGATCGACGCCTGCAAGGACCCCTCGCTCAAGACGTCCTGCGATTTCGAATACAGCGCGAACATGATCGAGCAGATGCTGCTAGGCCTCGTCGCCTACCGCGTTGGCAAGAAGATCGAATACGACGGAGCCGCCGGAAAAATCACCAACGCCCCCGAGGCCAACGAGCTTCTCAGCCGCAAATACCGTGATGGCTGGGTGCTCAACGGCTGAACGCCATGTCTTCCATCAGGCAAGTCACCGTCTGGGGCGAGTTCCGCCACGAGAAGACGAATCCCAAGGTCGCCGCGATCTATCCGGACGGCATTCACGAGGCCATCGCCGGATTCCTGCGCCCGCACCAGGACCTCGTGGTCAAAACCGCGTTTCTCGATCAACCGGAAAACGGCCTCCCCCCGGAGCTGCTGGAACAAACCGACGTCCTTGTCTGGTGGGGCCACATGGCGCACGGCGAGGTGTCTGATGAAGTGGTGGACAGC
>JBEDKU010000161.1:0-11822 GCA_041172045.1 Verrucomicrobiota bacterium
AGGTGTCGGGGTTCAGACGTGGTCGTCAATTAAGCGGCCAGTGCGAGCTCGTTAGAGTCTGCATTTATTTTTTTTGAACGGCTTTTTAAAGAGGCCAACCGATCAACCTCTACGTGCAACCAGCGCGTCAAACATCCCGTCGAAACCAGAACGCCCCCGTCACTTGTGACGGGGGCAAGATGCACCCGGAAACGGATTAATCAATCGGAATTCAACAATTCATCGACGGCGGGCTTGCGGCTGGAAGCCAGTGAGAAATCCAACGGCCCGGTGATCGGCGCTTGCAGCGGCGTGATCAGGCCGGTGTCGAGACGGTAAATCCAGCTGTGGATCGAGATTTTCTGGCCGCGTTCCCAGGCGTCTTCGAGGATGGTGGTGTGGGCGACATGGCCGGCCTGGGCGAGCACGTTGAGCTCGCAAAGCCGGTCCACGGCGGCTTCCGGGCTCAATGCGTCGAGTTCCTTGCGGTGCATCCGGCTGAGCGAGCGGATGCCGGCCAGCCAGTTGTCGATCATGCCGTGGCGGAAGTTTTCCAATGCCGCCTGCACGCCGCCGCAGCCGTAGTGGCCGCAGATGATGATGTGGCGGATCTTCAGGACGTCCACGGCATACTGGATGACGGCGAGCACGTTGAAATCCGTCTCGGCGACGATGTTCGCCACGTTGCGGTGGACGAAGACCTCGCCCGGTGCGAGTCCGGTGATCTGGTTGGCGGGTACGCGACTGTCGGAGCAGCCGATCCAGAGGTATTCCGGCGTCTGCTGGTTCGCGAGTTTGCGGAAAAACTCGGGGTCGCTGGCGTTGATCGAGTTCGCCCAGGCGCGGTTGTTTTCCAAGAGGTGGTTGAGCGCTTCCATGGTGATGGACACAATCCAAGCGGGATCACGCGCCGCCGTCCATCGCGGGTTTTATCAAATCACGGCGCGCTGACAACGACCCGGAGGCGGGCGAACAATACACTGCTGGTGGACAGCGAGTAGGGAATGTGAACTTTGACCAAATCGGTGTCCGGTCCGAGTGAGGTGTCGATGGTGGTCACCACGCCCGGCGCGCCGACGGTGCTGTTCCACGGAGCATCGAGCGCCGTGTTCCACTCGACTTCCATCGCAACCGCCGGGTCTGTGTGTGCCGCAAGTGACCGGCGGTAGGTGAACAGCAGGTAATCGCTGTCGAGCAAGTCGCCATCCGGATCCGCAGTGACGAAGGTGGCGGCGGGGAGCAGTCCGTTGTCCGGAGTGTTTGCGGGATTTCCGCCGATGACGTATTCGACGGCGTTGCTGATTGAATCCTGGTCAGAATCCTCGCCGGCCCCTGCGGTCAGTCCGAAGCCGTCAAGCCATTGGGTGAATGCATCCACCGGTTGAACGGTGATCGAAACCGTCGCCGGGGCGGAGGACTCGATGCCGTCGAAGGTGGTGAAGGTGAAGCTGTCCGGTCCCTGATAGTTGGCGTTGGGGGTGTAGGATAGGTTCGGCGGCGTTCCGGTTAGCACACCGTGGCCCGGCGACGACACGAGTGCGAAAAGCAGGCTGTCGCCATCGGGATCCGTCCCCGCTAGGGTGATGATCTTGGCTTGGTTTTTGACGGGTGCCACGGATTGTGCCGTCGCTACAGGCAGCGAATCATATACGGCATCGAGTGTTTGATTGGCATTCAGTGTGAGGACGGTGTTAGGATTCGAACCGGGCAGGTTCACACCGAATTTCCGCCAGGTCAGGAAGGGTCTCCCTGCAAAGGTGGCGGGAGCGGTCACGGTCACGGAGGTGCCGAAGTTGTAAGAGCGGATCAGTCCGGTGGAGCCGGCGCCGATGCCGCCGGTATCGGCGGGGCTGGCGGTTAGGTTCGCTCCGCCGAACGGACTGGAGGTGACGGCCAGGCTGAGCGTGTCCCGCGCGGTTATCCGCACGTTGTCGAGGAGCAGGTCGATGTCGTTGGTGATGGTGGAAACGTCGGTGAAGTGAAGGTCCGTACTGATGCTGTTGGCTGTGAAAAGGTAGGACTTGTAAACCCAGGTGGTTGAATTATTGCCGACTCGCTGGACCGATACGGTGTCGGAGACCAGCGTTGTCGCTCCCTCGACGATCACCTGCAGTCTCTGAGTTCCGCCACTATTGCTGAACACACCGCAATCAAGTGCAAGTTGGTAGATCTGCCCCGGCGTGGTGGCGAAACTCTGGGTGAGAATGCCGCCCGGAGTGCTATTGCTACCGTTGAATGCCACCAGATAGGCTCCGTCGCTCGCGTTATAGAGCGGACCGGATTCGACGTCCTGGTTGCCTGAACCTGTCCATCCGGCATAGCCGTTTTCAAAGCTGCCGTTGGTGATGGCTCCTTGGGAAAAATTCGCCATCGACTGCGGCGCGATCTTTGTTTGCCGGGCGGTGCGGTCTTTCACACCGCTCACTGCAAGACTGTATACCAAGCCGCGAGTCTGCGGACTGGTGGTCAGCGTGACGATCCGCTTGGTGGTCGCGTCAAGCACGGCACCAGTCACGGTCAGACCTCCGGACAGGCTGAAATTTCCGAGGCTCACCGTATCGTCCGCCACGGGTTTGCTGAACACCGTCTGGACGTGCGTCAGGTCCTCCCCGGGCCGGATCCGGGCGATCAGCGGTGGGTTGGCGGTGCCCTTCGGCGAGATCACCTTCGCGATTTCCGGTGCCCACGCGTCCGCCATTTTTTCGTAGCCGCCCGTCGAAGGATGCACTCCGTCGCTGCTGAGGTCGAATGGCGTCAGGACCGCGTGCATGTCCACGAACGACACTTGCCTTCCCAGGGCAACGTGTTGGGCGACGATTCCCGGGATGCCCGCGTTATAGGAAACCTGCAGGGCTTCATAACCTGGAATGTCCGTGCGCTGGGGAAGGCTGGAGACGATGATTTTAGCATAGGGTCGCCGGGTGGCGATGTCCGCGATGATGGCGCTCAAGCCGGTCTGGACTTGGGAAACCGGAACATTCTGCCAGATGTCGTTGGTCCCGATCAGCAGGAGCACCACGTCGGGATCCTCCACCGCGTTCAACCACCCGGGAAGCGACGTTTGCAGGGCGTCGGTCCGCACCCCGCGCAGGCCCTGATGGTCCCGATCCGGCGCGCCTTGATTCGGATCGTCCGTGAACGTGCCGACGAAATCGACGTTGTAATCCGCCGCCGTCAGCAGGTTGTGAAGTCGCGTGCGGTAGCCGCCTTGGACGGACGTGTTGGCGACTCCATAGGTCAGCGAATCCCCCAGCGGTAGGATTCTCACCGGAGGCTCCATCGCGAAGCCACGGGTCAGGCTGATCGTCATGACACAGGCAATGACAACGAGGGGGATGATTCTCATGGCGGAAAAGGGGGGATTTCCTGGGCCAACAGCAGATTCCACGCCGCAGGCACAAATCTCAACTGACACTCTGGCTTCGCGCCGTCAAGCCAGACTTGCTGGTGGCCCGTCATCGCGTAGGGCGGATTTTTCAATTCGGCGATTGCCAGCACCATGCCCACGGCGGAGCTTCCCCGTCCCGAAATGCCGCTTTTCTCCGGAAACTGGAACTACCCGAAAGAACTGCCCGTCGTCGAACACCGGGAGGAAATCCTCGCGGCCATCCGCGCGCATCCGGTGGTGGTCGTGGTCAGTGAAACCGGCTCGGGAAAAACCACCCAACTCCCGAAAATGGTCGCCGAAGCGCTCGGCGTCGATGGCGGGCGGATCGGCTGCACCCAGCCGCGGCGGCTTGCGGCGGCCAGCGTCTCGAAGCGCGTCGCGGAGGAATTGCAAGTCCCGCTCGGCGATTACGTCGGCTATCAGGTCCGCTTCGAGGACCGCACCTCGCGGGAGACGCGGATCAAGTTCATGACCGACGGCATCCTGCTGGCGGAAACCCAGGGCGACCGCGATCTTAGACAATACGAGGCGCTCATCCTCGACGAGGCGCACGAGCGCTCGCTGAACATCGACTTCCTGCTCGGCTACGTGAAGCGCCTGCTGGAGCGCCGCAAGGACCTCAAACTCGTCATTTCCTCCGCCACTCTCGACGCTGGGTCGTTCGCGGAATTCTTCTCGTTCAATGGCGTGCCCGCACCGGTCATCGAGGCGCCCGGCCGGATGTTTCCCGTCGCGGAATTCTTCCTGCCGCCCTTCGACGATGAGGATCTCGCCCAACACGTCGCCCGCGCCGTGGACTACCTCGGCGACGTCGAGCCGAATGGCGACGTCCTGATCTTCCTCCCCGGCGAGCGCGAAATCCGCGAGTGCGCCGACGTGCTCGACGGTCGGCAATATCGCGGCACCGAAGTGCTGCCACTGTTCGCACGGCTCGGCCTCGGCGACCAGCAGCGTGTTTTCAATCCCGGCAACAAGCGCCGCCTCATCCTCGCCACCAACGTCGCGGAAACTTCTCTCACCATCCCGCGAATCGCCTGCGTCATCGACACCGGCATCGCCCGCGTCAGCCGTTGGAGTCCGGGAAAAGGCGTGCAGCGCCTGCAAATCGAGCCGGTCAGCCAGGCCAGCGCCCGCCAGCGGAAAGGCCGCTGCGGTCGTGTGAGAGACGGCGTCTGCGTCCGGCTCTACGAGGAAACCGAACTCACCGAGCGCCCGGAATTCACCGATCCCGAAATCCGCCGCAGTTCTCTGGCAGGCGTGATCCTGCGGATGAAAGCGCTCAACCTGCCGGAGATCGACGAGTTTCCGTTCCTCGACCCACCGTCGCCGAAAGCCGTTTCCGAAGGCTACCGCACCCTGCGCGAGGTCAACGCACTCGATCGGGAAAAGCGCCTCACCGACTACGGCCGCCAGATCGCGCGGCTGCCGGTTGATCCGCGGTTAGGGCGGATGCTCATCGAGGCCCGCAAGGAACATTGTCTCGCCGAGGTTCTGCCTATCGTCGCCGCGTTGGAATCCAGCGACCCGCGCGAACGCCCCGCGGAAAAGGCTCGGGAAGCCGATGCCGCGCACGCCCGCTGGAAGGACGGCGAGAGCGATTTTATTTCACTCCTCCGCCTCTGGAACGACCTTGCGAAATTCCGCGATTCCCGCGGCCGCTGGCAGCGCAACGCCCTGCGGAAATTCTGCGGACCCGCCTTCCTCAATGCCCGTCGCGTGATGGAGTGGGCGAACGTGCGCGACGAACTCGCCGATTTGCTGGAGCGCGAGTGGAAGATCAAGATCGGCGGCATCGGCGACGATCTATCCGGCGCGGCGAACTATGCCACGCTCCACAAGGCGCTGCTCGCCGGCGTGCCGCGGCAGTTCGGCGTGTGGGACCGCGAGTCGAAATCCTACCGCAGCGCGAACGGCGGCTTCTTCGCGGTGTTCCCCGGCTCCGGTTTGTTTTCCCTGCCGAAGCGCTTCGAGTGGGTGATGGGAATGGAGCTGGTAGAAACCTCGCGGCTGTGGGCGCGGCGGGTTGCCAGGATTGATCCCGCCTGGGTCGAATTGGTCGCGCCGCACCTGTGCAAAAGCAAGTATGGCGAGGCGCATTGGGACGAAGCCCAAGGCGCGGTCTACGGCAAGGAAACCGTGATCTGCGGCGGCCTGCCCGTCGTCGCCGGGCGGCGGATCCATTACGGCCGCGTCGATCCCGTGGCGGCTAGAAATATTTTCCTGCGCGAGGGCATCATCGGCGACGGCCTGCGCAAGCGCTGCAAGTTCCTCGACCACGTGCTCGAAATGCGCGGCGAGATCGAGGCCATCGAACAGAAACTCCGCCGCCCCGGCGGGCTGTGGAGTGACGAGGCGGTGCTGCGGTTTTATGAGGAGCGCATCCCGGAGGACATCCACACCGCCGCCGCGTTTCACAAGTGGCTGGAGAAAAACGAGGACGTGCTGATGCTCGGCGTCGGCGATGTGGTGGACGAGGATCTCGAATACCTCGGCCTCACCGGTTTCCCCGACAGCATCACCCACGCCGGCCAGGAATACTCGCTCTACTATCACACCGCGCAGGGCGAGCGCGACGACGGCGTCACGCTCGGTGTTCACGTCGACCAACTGCCGAAGCTCCCCGACTGGCTGCCCGCCTGGGGTGCCGATGGAAACCTCCGCGAGCGCGCGGAAATCCTGCTGCGCTCGCTGCCGAAGGACTACCGCCGCATCTGCCAGCCCATCGGCCCGGCGGCGGAAAGCTTTGCGGAGCTGTGGAGTTTTGCGCCCAAGGACCGCTCCATCTATCAAGCTCTGTCAGAGCACATGAAGGACCGCAACGGAGTCTATGTTCCCGTCGGCGAATACGATATCAGCAAGCTCCCGCCCGAGCTCGTTACGAAAATCTGGGTTTGCGATGACGACGCCAACGAACTCGCGATGGGCGACGACGTGGCCGTGCTGAAACTCCAGCTCGCCGACCGCATGCGCGTCCGCTTCGAGGCCGCTGCGAATGCCGATGTCGAGCGTCGGGGCATCAGCACCTGGGATGGCGAGAGCCTGCCGGAGCTGGTGATGACCCCCGGCGGCGCGGCCTATCCGGCGCTGGTGGACGAGGGCAAAACCGTCGGCGTCCGCGCCTTCAGCTGCGCCGCCGAGGCCGCGGAATCCCACCGCGCGGGCGGCGCGCGCCTGCTGTGGCTGGCCCATGCCGACCAGGTCGCCTTTCTGAAGAAAAAATTCCCGCTCGGCCTGATGGCGAAGGTCGAGCTGCCGCGCCTCGGTCCCGGCGGCACCTCGCTGGACACGCTGATCCTGCTCGCCGCGGAAGGGGCCGCTAGAGGGACTTTCCCGCGATCGCCCGACGAGTTCGCCGCGCTCAAGGAGCAGGCGAGGGGACATTGGTATGAGGCCGCCGCCGTCATCGGAAAAACTTTCGACGAGATCTTCGAAGTCCTGCCGGAAATCCAGCGCTGGATCGCCGCCAACCGGAATGACCGCAACCTCGGCGAGATTGCGGAGGATCTCGAAGAGCAGCTCGCCTGGCTCTTCCGCAAGGACTTCGCCTGGCGCACCGGCTTCGCCGGCCTGCGCGAATACCCGCGCCGCCTGCGCGCCATCCGCTCGCGGTTAGGCCGGCTTTCCTCGCTGCCCATCGTTAAGGATCTGGAGAAAATGCAGCGCCTCCGCCGCCTCTGGCAGCCATGGTTCCAGCGCTGGACCGCCAAGCCGGAAGACCCGCGCTGCTGGCCGCACGGCTGGGCGCTGGAGGAATACCGCGTTTCCCTCTTCGCCCCGGACATCCCGTTGCTGGGCAAGGTTTCCGAGAAGCGGATCGAGGAGATGATTTTTGGCTGATGTCGATCAGCGGCTTCAACTGGACCCCTCTAGACTCAGGACTTTTGGATGATGGCCAGAGCTAGAGGTCCCAATCGACCCTGCGCCAAATGCCGGCGTAACTTGACTTGAGTCAGGACGATCGCCGTCTTCTCAAAACCTGCCAGTGCAGACTCTGGATTCGCGGTCCAATGAAAAACCCCGCCGCCCTTGGAGGACGACGGGGTTTTGAATTTGAACCGGTTCCCGCTTACTTCGCCGCGCGAAGAGCTTCGTCCTTGGCCTTGGCCTTGGCGATGACGTCATCGGAGACGTTGCGCGGGCATGGGGCGTAGTGGCTGAACTCCATCGAGAACTGGCCACGGCCGGAGGTCATGGTGCGGAGGTCGCCGATGTAGCCGAACATGGCGCTCAGCGGGGCTTCGGCCTTGACGCGGATACCGCCGGGAGTTGGCTCCTGGCCTTGGATCATGCCCCGGCGACGGTTGAGGTCGCCGATGACGTCGCCGACTTTTTCCTCGGGAGCGAAGACGTCGAGTTTCATCATCGGTTCGAGGATCTGCGGCGCGCACTTGACCATGGTCTGGCGATACGCGGCCTTGGCGGCGATTTCGAAGGCGATGTTGCTGGAGTCCACGGCGTGGAAACCACCTTCGTTGAGGACGACTTTGAAGTCCAAGCAAGGGTAACCGGCAAGGGGTCCCTTATCGACGCAGGTCTTGAAGCCTTTTTCGACAGCGGGGATGAACTCTTTCGGGATGCTACCGCCGGTGACCTTCGATTCGAAGATGAAGCCGGAGCCGGGTTCGCCGGGCTCGATGGTGTAGTCGATTTTCGCGAACTGACCGGAACCACCGGATTGCTTCTTGTGGGTGTAGCTGTCGTTGACCATCTTGGTGATGGTTTCGCGATAGGCGACCTGGGGAGCGCCGACGGTGACCTCGACCTTGTGGGTGCGCTTGAGGATGTCGATTTTGATGTCGAGGTGGAGCTCGCCCATGCCCTTGAGGATCATCTCGTTGGTTTCATCGTCGGTTTCGACGCGGAACGAGGGATCTTCCTGGATCATCTTGCCGATGGCGTTGGCGAGCTTTTCAGCGTTGACCTTGTCCTTGGGCGCGACGGCGATGGAAATGACGGGATCGGGGAAAACCATCGGCTCGAGGGTGGCCGGGTTTTTCTCGTCGCAGAGGGTGTGACCGGTCTGGACGTTTTTGAGGCCGACGATGGCGATGATGTCGCCGGCTTGGGCGGTGTCCACTTCGTTGCGGTCGTCGGCGTGCATCTCGACCATGCGGCTGATGCGCTCGGTCTTGCCGGTGAACGAGTTGAGCACGGTGTCGCCCTTCTTGATGGTGCCCGAGTAAATGCGGGTGAAGGTGAGTGCGCCGAACTTGTCGTCCATGATTTTGAACGCCAGGCCGCGGAACGGGGCTTTCGGGTCGATGACGGCGAACTTGCCGGTGGGAGTGCCTTCGGCGTCAACTTCGGGGAGCGGTTTGACGTCGGTTGGGGAAGGAAGGTAGTCGACGACAGCGTCGAGCACGAGCTGGCGGCCCTTGTTTTTGAACGACGAACCGCAGTAGGTCGGGAAGAACGCGAGGTCGATGGTGCCCTTGCGGATGCACTTCTTGATTTCGTCGATGCTAGGCTCCTTGCCTTCAAGGTAGGCTTCCATGATCTCGTCGTCTTGTTCGACGGCGGTCTCGATGAGTTGGGCGCGGTATTCCTTCGCCTTGTCCAGCATGTCGGCGGGGACTTCCTCGATCTTGAAATTTTCCGGTTGGCCGGATTCGTCCCAGATGTGGGCCTTCATCGTAAGCAGGTCGACGACGCCGACGAACTCGGACTCGGTGCCGATCGGCAGGACCATCACCAGCGGAAGTGCGCCGAGGATTTTTTTGACCTGAGCGACGACGCGGTAGAAATCCGCGCCGATGCGGTCGAGCTTGTTGACGTAAATGACGCGGGCGACTTCGGAGTCGTTGGCGTAGCGCCAGTTGGTTTCCGATTGAGGCTCAACCCCGCCGGAACCGCAGAACACGCCGACGCCGCCGTCGAGTACTTTGAGCGACCGGTAAACTTCGATGGTGAAGTCCACGTGGCCGGGGGTGTCGATGACGTTGAATTGATAGCCCTTCCAGAAGCAGGTGGTGGCGGCGGATTGGATGGTGATGCCGCGCTCGGCTTCCTGGTCCATGAAGTCCATGGTGGATGCGCCATCGTGAACTTCCCCGATTTTGTGGATCTTGCCGGTGAGCTTGAGAATGCGTTCGGTGGTGGTCGTTTTGCCCGCATCAACGTGGGCGAAAATGCCGATGTTGCGGTATTTGCTGAGGTCCTTCATAATCGGATGGTTGCTTCTGGTTGGCGGACACGGTTTCGCGCCGGGGGCAGATTCCTAGTCGAGGATCGAAGTTTGGCAATCCTAGAGTCGATTGCTCGGGATTTTTCGTCCGGGGTGGGGGATTCACGTCATCGCGTAATATTAATCCGGCGGGAAACCGGATATTTGTTTTCCCGTCGCCGCGAGCAAGCCTTCCCCCCCGAGGAGCGGACAGCGATAAAACCACTCCCCCCCGAGTTGAACCACGACAAGGTTCAGAAAAGCCGGCGAAAATCGAGTTCCCCCCCACTTCGATTTTCTCCGGCTTCTTTTTTTGGCGTGGCTCGAGTGCCTGAATAGGAATTGCCTCCAATGCCGGAATGAGCTTTGCCGCCTGAAAAGTCGTGGGCACGGCTCCGAGAGTCGCTGTGGAAGAAATCGGAAGCAGTCCAAACCAGGAAAACCGATCCCAACGCGCTGACCTGCGACGACGGGGTCGATTTTCTGGGAAACCCCGGCAGCGCGGGACGGATCGCTGAGATCGGCGACGGACTCGCGAAGTCGGTGATGAAAGGAAGTCGAGCGGGGAAGTCCTGGATTTGTAAAACGATATCATTCCCCTTGCTGCCGCTTCAAATCCCGAGCCGCAGATCCCTCAGGCTCCACAACACCCCCTTCGCCCCGCCGCCCACCGCTTCCCCATAACTGCTCCAGCGATAGTCCGCCGGATCCCTCACCATCCCGGCACGCACCGGATTGAGATCGATGTAGGCCGCCATCGTCTGCGCCGCCACGCCGCTTTCCACGATCACGCTCTTGAAACGCTCCTCCCACAGCGTCTCCGTGCGGTCGTGGGTGCGGTTGAACCAGCGCGTGAAGCGGATCAGCAAGCTCTTCATGAACTGGCTCAAATCATGCATCCGGTAGGTGAAACGAGCGTGAATCTCCCGAGCTCCGTCCTCGGCCCCGGATTTCCTCGCCTCCGCCAACTCCGCCGCCACCCCGGCCACAAACGCCTCGGAATACAGGCCGGAAAGCCGTTGCAGCAGCAGGTGGAAGTGGTTGGAAATCATGCAGTAGGACAAAACCCGGCAGCCGGAGAAGTTCTCAAACATCCGCAGGAACATCCGGAACGCCTCGCATGCCCGCTCCGCTCACGAAGCGCCGGTCCACCACCCGCGAGATGCAGTGCAACTCGATCCAACACAGGGAGATATTTCTCCCTGTGTTGGATCGCATCCCTTCCGCCGATCCCAAGGGAACCGGCGGTCGCCCCCCGTTCCATCCGATGTTCATGTTCAAGATTCTGGTTCTGCAGTCTCTTTACGGTCTTTCCGACGAGCAGGCCCAATATCAGATTCTCGACCCCCGCAGTTTCCATGACTTCCTCGAAATCACCGAAGCCGACACCGTTCCGGACCAGAACACCATCCGTCGATTCCGCGAGAAACTCACCCGCTCCGAGCTCCATGAGGAACTCTTCGCCGCCGATGCACATCGCTTGGAAGTGAAGGGCTTCATCACCCGCAAAGGCAACATCGTGGATGCTTCGTTCGTCGAAATCCCCCGCCAGCGCAACCGGGGCGACGAGGACGAAAACATCAAGCGCGGCGAGGTGCCAGATGGCTTGAAAAAGGACACCAACCGGCTCAGCCACAAGGACATGGATGCCAGATGAACCAAGAAGATCCAACAGACCTTCTACGGCTACAAGAACCACGCCAATGTCGACTTGAAGAGCAAACTCATCGTCCGCGCCGAAGTGACCGATGCGTCCGTGCATGACAGTCCGGCGATCGACTCCGTCACCCGTGCAGGAGACGCCGAAACCTGGCTGGACGCCGGCTATGTCGGAGAGGGCTGCGAGACGATCCTCGCGGACAAAGGCATTCAGGCGAAAATCTGCGAGAAAGGAGCGTGTAACCGCCCGCTGACTGCGAAACAGAAGCGGAGCAACCCGGGGGAAGTCACGCAAACTTTCCCGGGCCGAGCATGTCTTCGGATATATGACGATGAGCATGAAAGCGATGGTGAAGCGGCATATCGACAAGAAAAAGAAACCGTGCATCCATCATCTTCTGGAACTTGGTATACGACATCGCCCGAACCGAACAAATCATCCGCCTGAAGTTGCTAGGTCGCAGGACACCCAGTTTTTACCGATATATAACCAATCCGCACAAATACGAAATCAGGATCGAAAAGGTGACACCCGCAAAGTGCAGCAAACCCGAAAAACCTGCCAAAAGTCCGGGAGTGTCAGTAATTTTGTGTAAATGATTTTCGCGCTGAATTTTGTTAGTGATTGTTGGG
>JBEDKU010000162.1:0-10055 GCA_041172045.1 Verrucomicrobiota bacterium
ATCCAGCAGGTGCTGGACGGCTCGATCTCGCAGCCCGCCTTCGACCAGTTCCAGCAACGCCTGCGCCTGGAACCGGAGCTGGCGAAAAACTACGGCGACTACGCGCTGCTGCATCATTCACTCTGCGAGGAATACGAGGGCCAGGTGCCGGCCGGCAACGGGGTGCCGGTGTCCGGGCGGGCGTTTTCCGCGAAGTTCGCGTTCATCGCGGCGGCGGCGGCCGTCGCGCTGCTGGTGGCCGTGTTCTATCGGGAATCTCCTTCCGAGGCGCAAGTCAGCCCGATGGTGGCGGCCGTGCGATTCTCGCCGGACGCCGTCTGGCAGATCGACGGCTCCACCGGTAAAAGCGGCGAATCTGTCGAGCTGTCCAAGGGAGCCACCCTGCAACTCCTGCATGGGCAGGCAAGCGTGGCACCCAGTGCGTCGGCTTCCGCGCTGATCGAGGGACCCTCGACGCTAACCTTCGTTTCCGATGAATCGCTGCATCTGGCCGAGGGCCGCGGGCGTTTCCGTTCGGATAGTCCCGGCGGCCATCTCGAGGTCACCACGCCGTCGATGTCCGCGGTGGATCTGGGGACCGAGTTCGGCATCGAGACCCACCGCGACGCGCCGGACGAACTGCACGTGCTCGACGGCAAGGTGGGCATGCGCCTCAACGGCAAGAACGAGCGGCACATCCTCGCCGCCGGCCGGGCCGGGCGGGTCGCCGGAACGGATGGCATCGAGGAATTTTCAGCCGATGAAAGCCGGTTTGCCAAGAGTTTGAGCCAGTTCCATACCTTGATGACCGCGCCCTTCGTAAAAGCGGATTGGAGGGTGGACTACGGAAATCCGTCGATCTCGGCCGAGCGGATCGACGGCGTGAACTACTCCGTCTTCCGGCGTTTTTCCCGACCTGAGCCAGGTGGCGAAAACTCCGTTCTCCTCGCCACCTTGGAAGCCAAGACGCCCTCCAGCGGAAACTTTCACACCGACGGATGGGCGGGCATGAGCTTCTTCAGCAAGGGGACCGAGGTGCTTTTCTTCGGCGACGCCTTCGGACCCGAGCGCACCTGGGCGCTGGATGTGAAGCAGCGGATTCCGATCATCCTGCCGGGGAATCTGGTGGTGGGAGCCAGGACGGTAACCCTGCGCTACGACCGGAAATCCGGTGAAGTGAGTCTGCACGAGGGTCGCGTGCCACTGGGCCCGGCGTTTTGCACCGGCAAGCTTCCGCCGGAAACCGCCTTCGATGAAATCCGGATCGGTGCCTCGTCCAGCGCCGCTCTCGCGGTGGGATCGCTCACCGTCAGTGTCGGCGGCGGACGTCAGTGACCCGCCGTTAAAAGGCGAACCAATCCGTCGGCTCGTCCTGACAGGCGCAGTGCAGCCCCACGTGGTCGTGCCCGGCCTCTGTCAGGCACTCGCGCAGTTTGGCCAGAATGATTTCCGGCGTGTTGCAGTCCGAGCTCAAGTGGCCGAGCACCACACGCCCGAGCGCCGAATGCGCGATCTCACGGATCAACTCGGTGACTTGCTCGTTTGATAAATGCCCGTGCCGCGAGCTGATGCGCTGTTTGATCGACCAAGGGCGCTTCGTGTCCGCTTCGAGCAATCCCTCGTCGTAGTTCGCCTCCACGAAAATCCCGCACAGCCCGCGCAGCCGCTCTGTCATGCCGCGCGTCACAAATCCCGCGTCCGATAGAAATCCCAACCGCCGCGTGTCGTGCCCGACCACGAATCCCACCGGGTCCACCGCATCATGCTGGATCGCGAAGGTCTCCACCGCGACGCCGCCGATGGCGAACACCTGGCCCGCTTCGAAAAACTTCCAAGTTCCGCCCTCGATCCCGGCTTCCCGCACCACCCGCGCCGTGGCCGGCGTGGTGAAGACCGGCACCGGATGCTGCTTGAGAAAAATCTTCAGCCCGCGGACGTGATCGCCGTGCTCGTGGGTCAACAGGATGCCGTCCAGCGACGCCGGATCGATCCCGACCTGGCCGAGCCTGAGCGTGAGCTGCTTGGCGCTCAGGCCCGCATCGATCATCAGGCGCAGTCCGCCGCACTCAACGACCGCCGCGTTTCCCTTGCTTCCACTGCCCAGCACCGCAAATCGCATCACGTGCGGGACCGTGGCGTGCCGGGGGAAATCACGCAAGCACTTCAACGCGCGGTCCTTCGTTAGAAGGAGGAAAAAGAAAACCGCTGTGCCGTCCTTGGCGCTGTGAGCCACGTTCCGTAAACTCAATAGGTGGGGTCGTCCGGCGATTTTCCGTCTTCCTGTAAAGGCATGACATATTACGTCGGAAGGATGACCCCGGTTCAATCATATCGGTTCGGGCCAGCTACCAAAATAGGCGTACACAGCAGTCGAGGGGATCTTATCGCGAAGCCGTTCCGCCGCAACCCAAAACATTAAAAAGAATGTGCTTCACAAATGGATTTTCATGCCCTCGACGAGAGGCGGCCATTGCCGCAATCCCTCCAAAAAAAGCGCGCGTTGGATATCCCCCCGGATTTCGCAACGCGCGCACTTTTTCCAGGTCACCCGCTTGGGCCGTGTTCGGTTGACTTCCCCCCGGAGATCAATTCGAAACAAGTGGCCCGGCTCTTGGTGGCTGGTGTCCCGACGAGGCGAACCTCCTGCAGAACGGCGGCACCGTAATTGAAACTCAGAAAAGGGGAAGGCCTGAATTCCACCTTTTTCGCGAGGTCGGGATTTCCCGGGCAACCCACCTGCTCACAGCCATTTCATCTTCTTGAAAAGGATCAACTGGCCCACCGCGATGAGGCCCATGAGGACCATCAGCCAGATGTAGCCGTGCGGTTGGTAGAGTTCCGGCATGTTGAGCGGGAGCCTTTTTCCGCCGGGTGTTTCCGGGGCGAAGTTCATCCCGTAAACGCCGACGATGAAAGTCAGCGGGATGAAGATGGAGGTGATCACCGTGAGCACCCGCATGACTTCGTTGGTGCGCAGGCCGACGCTGGAGTGATAGAGTTCCATCAGCCCGGAAGTGATTTCCTTGTAGCTCTCCACCAGATCCATCAGTTGTACGGTGTGGTCGTAGCAGTCGCGCAGATAGATCTTCGTGGGTGAGGTGACGAAGCCGGACGGATCGTGGAGCAGTCCGTTCACCACATCCCGCAGCGGCCAGACGAAGCGGCGCATCTGGGTGAGGCTGCGCTTGTATTCGTGCAGCGTCATGACCATCTCGCGGGACGGCTTTTCCAGCAGATCGTCCTCCAGCTCCTCGATGGAGGAACCGAGGTCTTCGAGCACCGGATAGTAATGGTCGATGATGGAGTCCAGCAGCGCGTAGGCGAGGTAGTCCGCCTTCAGCTTCCGGATGGAGCCGCGGCCGCCGCGGATGCGCGCGCGGACCGGATCGAAGACGTCGTAGTCGCCCTCTTCCTGGACGGTGATCAGGAAGTTTTTTCCGAAGAACAGGCTCACCTGTTCGCCGCAGACGGTGTGGCTGTTGTCTTGGTAAACCATCTGCGCGACGAGGAAGACATAGTCGGCGGTGTGCTCCACCTTGGGACGCTGGCCGGTGTTGAGCACGTCCTCGAGAGCCAGTGGGTGGAGGTTGAAGCGCTCGCCGAGGAACGTCAGGGCATCGACGTCGCCGAGTCCGTCGATGTTGATCCAGGTGATTTTGCGGTTGTCGAAATGCGTGGCGAGTTCCCGCAGGTCCGCGATCTCGCGTTCTTCAAGCGAGTCCTTGTCGTATTCGATGATCTGAATGCCGGGCTTGCGGCTTTGGCCATCCACCAGATGCGGTGAGAGTGTGGCGGGCGGCGATCCCGGCGGGCCATGGCGCTTGGTGAACATGGTCGCCAGTGTAGGGTTCCTGCATAGCGAGGCAAGCCACTGAATCGGGCCAAGTCACCCCGGCACTTCGGTTTCCTTAACCACCGATTCGCCCAGCCACCCAGCTCCAGCCCAGCGCACCCACGCATGCCAGGATCAGCACGATGCTCAGCCATCCCGCAGCCCGTGACCACGGCCCGGATCGCGAGGAGCCGGCAACCGACGCGCTGCCGGCCAACAATTGCAGCGCGATCACATGCAGCGGCAGCACCACCGCATTCACCACCTGGGTGGCATAAATCAACGGGATCAGCGGCAATGAAGGCAGCGAGACCACACTCACCGCCATGATCGTCAACCCGATGAACGCCGCATAAAACCACTGGAAATGCCGCGAATCCAGATCCAGCGACGCCGGTTCCCCCACACCCTCCGCAATCGAATAGGCCGTCGCGATCGGCACGATGGCCGCCGCCAACAGTGCCGCACCCAGCAGACCCGCGCCGAAGAGGATTGTCGCGAAGCGGCCCGCCAACGGTTGCAGCGCCTTCGCCGCGTCCCCGGCATCGGCGATGTGGACGCCCGCCCGGTGCAGCGTCGCCGCGCAGGCCACCGCGATCGCCAGGCCGATCACTCCCGTTAGCACCGAGCCGATGATCACGTCCGCCCGCGCCCAATGCAGGGATTCCACCGAAATTTTCTTATCCACCGCGTAGGACTGGATGAATGCCAGTCCCCAAGGTGCCAGCGTCGTGCCGAGTGCCGCGGCGATTGCGGTCCAGCCTGCCGCGCTTGTGGGCAGGTGGGGGACTACCGAGTGATACCACACCGCGCTCCAATCCGGTCCAGCCAGCAGCCCGTCCACGATGTAGAGCGCCAGGGTCGCTGAGATGATCAGAAGCACCCGCTCCACCCGGTGGAACGAACCGAGCACCACCACCAGGGAAATCAAGACCCCCGCCGCCGGCGCGCTAATCCAGGATGGAATGCCCGCCAGCCCGCACGCCGCCGAGATCCCCGCGTACTCCGCACAGATCGTTCCGAAATTGGCGAAAAGCAGCCCGCCCACTGCGAAGTAGCCCGCTCCGCGTCCCCATTTCTCGCGGATGAGACCTACGAATCCCTTGCCCGTCGCCGCTCCCAGTCGCACCGCCATGAGATGAAATTGCACCAGCAACACCGTCGAGGCCGGGATGATCCAGAGCAGCGTGTAGCCGAAATCCGCACCCAGCACCGAGTAAGTCGTAATGCCCGCGGGATCATCGTCGGAAAGCCCTGCCAGCAGTCCCGGACCCAGCACCGCCAGAAACGCAATCCATGTCCCGCGTCCGGACTCACGCATCCGGCCGAACCTCTGCCAGACTCCGCGCTGGTGGTGGGCCACCGCATGCGGCGGCGAGCCCCGTTTCAGCCGCCTTTTCCGGGCGGCGTGCCATGCTTTCTTATGCATCGCCGGTCCTCCTTCCCGGTGTTAGGCATCTCGAAGGGTGATGCGCCCACATGGGGTGATTTTGCCGCTCGAAATTCAATCACGCGAGAAGAAACGAGGTTTGGATACATTTCTGTCGGCCTCCGTTCGCAGGATCGGAGCGCGTGTCGGGTCCTCGCGCCGGGCTCGTCGCCTTGGAAATTATAACCAGCCCTTGCGCCGGCAGAACCAGAACGGCAGGGCAACCGAGCAGGCCATCACGAAAATCGCAAACGGGTAGCCGAGCTGCCACTTGAGTTCCGGCATCACCTCGAAGTTCATCCCGTAAATACTGGCGACGAGGGTGGGAGGCAGGAAGATGACTGCTGCCACGGTGAAGATTTTCACAATGGTGTTTTGCTCGATGTTGATGAGCCCCAGCGTGGCATCGAGCATGAAGTTGACCTTAGAGGCGAGAAACCCGGCGAATTCCGCCAGCGACTGAAGGTCGCGCATGATGGGCCTGAGCTTCTGATAGCAGGAGGAATCCGAGTCGATGCCGGGACCGTCGGAATCATCATGGCCGGCATACTGCACCAGCCGGGTCAGGCCCACGATGCAGTCCCGCTCGCGGCCGATGAGGTCCCCACTGCGGCCTAGCCGGTAGATGGCGTCGCGCAGGTTGTTTTCGGATTCCTTCGCCCGTTTCAGCCGGGAAAAAATCCGGTGGGACAGCTCGTCCATTTCCTTGGACAGCCGCTCCAGGAGATCCGCCTGGCGGTCCACCATCGCTTCGATCAGTGCCACGAATACCTGGTCCCGGTTCGGCTGGGGACGCTTGGCAAACAAATTGACGGTCTGTTTGAAACTGTAGGCTTCCACATTCCGGATGGTAAGGAGGAGGTTTTTGACGAAGACGAAGCCGATCTCCGTGATGTGCGGTTCCTCGCTCTCGGTGCTGACGAGCAGCGGCGTGGTGAGGAAGCGGGCTTCGTCCTCACAATAGAGACGGCTCGTGCTTTCGATTTCGCGCATCTCCTCGCGCGTCGGCAGCGAGATCCCGAAATGCTTTTCAATGGCCACAACCTCCGCTTGGGTGGCGTTCAGCAAGTCAATCCATACGACCTCGGGTGAGAGTGTCGAAGAAAGCTCTTCCGCGGAAACCGCAGTGCCTGTGGAAGAGGACGGGTGGCAGAAAATCGGCATGACCGGAAGCCTATGGACCGGTGTTTTGTTGTCCAGTCGCGAGACAAGTCGCGCAGGCCACGCTCCTGAAGCCGGTGCGTTTCACCGGTGCGCGCTTAATCTAGCGGCAGGGTGATTTGGATCGCTTTGTGGTCGCTGACTGCCAGCGGGGAATCGAGCATGGTGGCGTTGAGGTCACCGAGGCCGAGGGTGAAAATATAGTCGAACGTGGTGGGCTGGAACTCGCTTTTGTAGCGGCTGCTCCAAGTGAGGCGGTCTTTTTGCGGCGTATCCGCCCAAGTGTTGCGGAATCCGGCGGCGGTCATTTCCTCCACCACTTTGCAGAGTGGGAACTGGCCGTCGTGATTGGTGTTGAAGTCGCCTGCGGCGATCCAGCCGCCGATTTTCTTGCCGACGAAGGCTTTTTCCACCACGCCGCGCTGGGCGATGATTTGCTTGGCCTGGTCATTTCGCATGGCGGCGACGTCCGCTGGATCACCCCGGTTGCTCTTGAGGTGGTTTCCGTAAATCATCAGCAAGTTCCCGTTTTTTGCTTCGAGGGCGGCGAAGGAGAATCCACGGGAAATGTTCGGGACGTTGGCCTTCCACGTCTCCCATGTCGCGGCGCGGCAAGTGAGCTTGGAGGCGATGCCGATCTGTTGCGGGCGGATTTCCCCGCTCTCGGGATCCACGAAACTGCTCACCACATGGGTCGTCAGCCCCGGCACGGCGGAGACGAGTTCCTCAAACGCGGCCCAGTCCCGCACCTCGATCGCGATGAACACGTCCGGATTGATTGTCACAAGCGCCTCGCGGGCGTCCTTCATGTGTTTGTCCGCTTCGTCGGCGGATGCGGTGGGGCGGTGACCGGGGAACCATTCGAGGTTCCAAGAGACCACCTTGAGCGGATCGGCGGCATGCAGGCTGGCGGTGCTGAGAGTGAGGGCGGCGACGAGGAAAAGGAGGCGGTTCAATGGAGTGGATTGGGTGGTTGGTGTGGAAGAATCGGGAGCCAATCCAGCATGGGGAAGGCCAATTGTGTGACGGTTATTCTAGAATTTCAGTAGAGCGGGCTTTTCCGCGTCGCGGTTCAGTTTTTCGCACACCAGCGCGCAGAGTTCGAAGACCATGGGTTCCGCGATGCCGTAGAGCACTTGGGTCGCCTGCTTGCGGCGGGTGACCAACCCGGCATCGTAGAGCAGCTTGAGCTGCTTGGAGACATTCGCCTGGCTGGTGGGTAACTGCTCGACGATTTCGGAAACACTGAGTTCTCCGGCTTTCAGTTCCTGGATGATCGCCAGGCGGGTCGGCTCGGCGAAGGCGCGGAATAAATTGGCAACGCGTTCAAGTTGGGCGGCGGATAGTTTCACGGGCGGGAAATTATCATGAAAAATTTCGTTTGCAAACATAATCATGTGGCGATATGGCTATTCGCGGAAAGCAAACACCATGAAAATTCAAGCATCCCAACTCAACACCGATCTCCAGTCCGGCAAGCGGATCTCCCTCATCGACGTCCGCACTCCCGCCGAACACGGAGAAATCCACATTGCCGGATCCCAACTGATGCCGCTCGACCGGCTGGATCCCGCAGAGGTCAAGGCCGCCGCCGGCCAAGCCGAGCAATGCGTGCTGGTCTGCCGCAGCGGCAAACGCGCGGAGCAGGCCTATCAGAAACTCAAGGCCGCCGGCTGCGGAAATCTTTCCATCCTCGAGGGCGGCGTGATCGCCTGGGAGAACGCTGGCCTGCCGGTCAATCGCGGGGCCAAGGCGATTTCGCTGGAACGCCAGGTCCGCATTGCCGCCGGCCTGCTGGTGCTGACCGGCGTGGTCCTCGGCACCTGGGTGCATCCCGGATTCTACGGACTCAGCGCCTTCGTCGGCGCGGGCCTGACCTTCGCCGGCATCACGGACTGGTGCGGCATGGCCATGGTGCTGGCGAAAATGCCGTGGAACCAACGCTCCGGCGACTCCTGTGTCGCCTAACCTTAACTCCCCACCACCATGTTCCTCCGTCAGATCACCGACTCCTCGCTCGCCCAGAACGCCTATCTCATCGGCTGCCAGCGCACCGGTGAGGCCGTCGTCATCGATCCCGAGCGCGACCTCGACCGTTATTTCCAAGTCGCCGCGGAAAACGGCCTACGCATCACCGCTGTCGCGGACACCCACATCCACGCCGACTATCTGAGCGGCGCCCGCGAGCTGATGGAGCGTCACGGCGCGACCGGCTATCTCTCGGCGGAAGGCGGTCCGGACTGGCAGTTCGAGTGGGCCAAAGGACTCGCCAACGCCCGCTTCCTCCAGCACGGCGATGTTTTTAAAATTGGCAACATCGACCTCAAGGCGCTGCTCACCCCCGGCCACACGCCGGAGCACATGAGCTTCCTCGTCACCGACAAGGGCGGCGGCGCGGACGCGCCCATCGCGTTGCTATCAGGAGACTTCATCTTCGTCGGCGATGTCGGCCGGCCGGACCTGTTGGAAAGCGCGGCCGGTCAGGCCGGGGTGATGGAGCCCAGCGCGAGAACGCTCTACGCCAGCCTGCGTGCCACGGCGGATCTGCCGGACTATTTGCAGATTCTGCCCGCCCACGGCGCCGGTAGCGCCTGTGGCAAGGCGTTGGGAGCCATCTCCAACAGCGTTCTCGGCTACGAGCGGAAATTCAATCCCGCCTTCCGCGAGGCTCTCAACGCCGGTGAGGACCAGTTCGTGAAAAACATCCTGCACGGCCAACCGGAGCCGCCGCGCTACTTCGCCCGCATGAAGCGCGACAACCGTCTCGGCCCCGCGCTCCTGCCGGATGGAAAACTTCCAGCGCCCTCGAGAACCACCGCCGCGCGGTTAGTCGAATGGATCGGACACAAGGACGCCGCCATTCTCGATCTCCGGTCGGACCGCGCCGCCTTCGCGGACCGGCATCTGAAGGGCTCGCTTTTCGCGCCGATGGCTGGTGGAAAACTCACCGTCGCCGCCGGCTCCTATGTGGAAGAGAACGCAAGCATCCTGCTGGTGTTGGAAAACGAGTCCCAGTTGGACGACGCGGTGCGCCAGTTGGTCCGTATCGGCCTGGACCGGATCGAGGCTTGGATTCCCGCGTCCGAGGCGCTGGCGGAAATTCATCTAACCACCCGCTACCCGCGGATTTTCGCCAAGGATCTACCGGCTCATGTCACCGTGCTCGACGTCCGCGGCGCGGATGAATTCGCCGCCGGCCATGTCGCTGGCGCGAAGAACATCGCCTACACCCGCCTCGCGGCGCGCCTCGACGAGGTGCCGTCCACCAGTCCGCTCTACATCCACTGTGCCAGCGGCCTGCGGGCCGGAATCGCCGCCGCCTACCTCGCCAGCCTGGGGCGCGAGGTGGTTCACGTCGATGGCGCCTTTGCGGAAATCCCCGCGAATCTGAAGGGATGAATCCGCTCGCGCTATCAGGTGCTGTCGCCATCGGGCTGGCCCTCGGGCTGACCGGTGCCGGTGGCAGCATCCTGACCCTGCCGATCCTCGTCTATCTGGCAGGAGTTCCGCCGCCGCAGGCGGTGGGGCTTAGCCTGCTGATCGTCGGCATCGCCGCGTTGGTGGGCGCGTGGCAGCGCGCGAGGGTGGGGGAGTTGCATTTCAGGGCCGCGGGCATGTTCGCGGTGTCCGGAATGGTCGGCGCGGTCTTCGGGG
>JBEDKU010000163.1:0-2545 GCA_041172045.1 Verrucomicrobiota bacterium
CCCTCCCCTTCGATCCCACCGACATCCAACAGGCCGTCAGTCAGACGCTGTTCGTCAAGAACCCCGGCAATGTCGCGCTCGCCGTGCATTCCATCATCGGCGTCGGAGACAATCCAGGGGATTTCCAAATCGACGCGCCGCCGACCGCCAGCATCGCCCCCGGTGCCAGCGCCGCCGTCGCTGTCACCTTCACGCCCGCCGCCGCCGGAAGCCGCCGCGCCGTGATGCGCGTTAGCAGCAGCGATCCCGCCAAGCCGGTGCTCGATGTCGAGCTCGCCGGCACCGGACTGACCCAATCGCAGTCGTGGAGAAATTTGTATTTCCAACAAATCGAAAACACGGGCGACGCCGCGGATCTGGCGGATCCCGACAAGGACGGCGCGAACAACCTGTTGGAGCGTGCCTTCAACCTGCATCCCCTGCAAAACGGCGCCAGGCAGCTCGACCCCGTCACTGGCACCAGCGGCCTGCCCGTCACCTCGCTCGCCGCCGATCGGCTCCGCGTCGAATACGTCCGCCGCAAGGGTGGCTCGAATGCCGGGATGAGCTACGAACCGGTTTTCTCCTCCCAGCTCGACTCCCCCGCCGGCTGGAGCCCCACGTCGAGACCTGAAACGACCTCATCCATCAACGACCAATGGGAACGGGTGATCGCGGAAGACGAGCTATCCGGAGTGCCGAACCGGTTCGCCCGGATTCGCGTCATCGCGGTGGATTGAACGCCGCGAGGAACTGCACGAAGACGCCTTCAAGGCGATCACCGCAACATGAAGGGTGACCAAGGAACTTCGAAACCACGGCTGATAGCGGTCAAATGAATCCTTGTCAACTCGCTGTCTGATAGCGTATTATCTCCGCCATCGAAATGCTTGTTGACGATCGCCGGGATATAATTCCGGCTTTGGACAAAGAGCAATTCCCATTCGACCCACCTTCGCTTGTGTCTTGATGCGCCCCCTCCCCCCAGTAGCTACTCCTGCAGCAATCAAGAGTCCCCGAGACGTCCGCCTTGATTTTTTCCGGGGGACGGCCCTGCTGGTGATTCTCTATGACCACGTCCTCAGCGATGCGATGACATCGCTTCCGCTCTTCGTTCAAGCGACCCCGATCTTCTGGGGGCTTGCCTGTGCGGCAATGATCTTTGTGTTCATATCCGGCCAAGTATACGGGCTGGTCTATGGGAAAACCTTCGACCGCAGAGGGCTGGGGCTGACAGTAGGGAAATCCCTGTGGCGCGCCTGGCAGCTTTACCTCGCCAACTTTATCACCTTTGCGGCAGTTTGGCTAACGGTGCGAATGCTGCAATGGCAGGGGCTTGCGGAAGGATTCATGTCCAATGAACTGCAGCAGATGCATGAAAGATGGCATGGCAGGGCCGGACCATTCCTGGCGTTCGCCGAATTCGCAAGAATCCCCCATTTGTTTGATGTGCTCCCGCTCTACATGATCTTCGTGGCCATCGGCCCCCTCATCATCGTGGGGTTGAGCAAATGGCCGCGCGGGACCATTCTCGCAAGCGTGGCGATCTACACGGGTGCTCAGTTCGGGCTCAAACTGCCAATGGAGTCTCTCGGCCTGCATTCGTTTTATTTCAACCCGTTCGCATGGCAGCTGGTGTTCACCGGCGGAATCGTCATCGCCCGGCTCAAGCCGAAAATCCCGCGGCATGTTCCCACGGTCATCGCCGGGACCCTCCTGATCCTGGCGGTGGCCCTGCGGGTGTGGGCGATTCCCTATCTGGTTTTTCATCACTATCTCGCCGCTTCCCCAGCCTGGGAGGTAAACCCTTCCTGGGCGGACCGAGGCAACTTGCACTTCATCCGCATTCTCTATTTCGCGGTGCTTGCCTACGTGGCCGTGAATTTGCTCCCGAGGAGTGAGTGGTTCTGGAATTGGCTCCCCGTTCGCGGCATCCGCCTGCTAGGCAGGCACACCCTGCTTGGCTTCTGCGTGGGCGTCTGGTTCTCGTGGGTGTCGGATCCCATCCTGATCCATCTGCACGGCACTTGGTTCGACGCCATGGCGGCCTTTGTGGCGGGGGCGGGGTTGACGGTAGCGGTCGTCCTCCTCGCGGAGCGCCGGGTCCGGGGGCGGAACGTGCGATCACTGCCCGAATCGAGAGAGCTTCAGCTTGAAGTCTGCATCGAGGGTTCCAAAAAGCAGGATTTCTAGCAATCAATCGTCATGTCCAATTTCATTCAACTGGTCCTACATCTCTCGGCGGTGGCCCTGGCAATCGGCGCGCTCCATGCCATGCGGGCGGCAGGTCAGTCGCACCAACGAATCCTGATGGTCGCGTGGCCGTTGACGCTCGCGATCGGCTCGTTTGGCTTCATGGTTTCCGAGCCCAGGTGGATCTTCGCCGATTTCATCATGGGCTATTATCGCGGTGGAGAGGCCGTGTTGCAGGGGCCGGCGGCACTTGGCGCGGTTCTTGGACCTGACATCCACGGCTTCGTCAATCTGCCGATTCTGGCGTATCTGTTTTGTCCGTTCTCGCTACTTCCCCCAATGATCGCCGGCTATGTGTGGCTCGCCCTCGGAG
>JBEDKU010000164.1:0-8105 GCA_041172045.1 Verrucomicrobiota bacterium
CCGACAACCAATCCTTTTCTGATGGAACGCCTCGGCGTCAACGCCGCGTTCAACGCCGGCGCCATCGAGTGGCAGGGGAAAATCGTCGTCTGCGTGCGTGTCGAAGGCTGGGACCGGAAAAGCTTCTTCGCCATCGCGGAATCCAAAAACGGCATTGATGGCTTCCGTTTCTGGGACGAGCCCTGCGTGATCCCCGAAACCAA
Organism: Verrucomicrobiota bacterium; assembly: GCA_041172045.1. GTDB lineage: Bacteria > Verrucomicrobiota > Verrucomicrobiia > Verrucomicrobiales > Akkermansiaceae > Luteolibacter. Next base: position 204 of record JBEDKU010000164.1, read on the forward strand.
GGACCCGGACACCAACCTCTACGACATGCGCCTGGTGAAACACGAGGACGGCTGCATCTACGGACTTTTCTGCACCGAGCGGCGCGACCCCAAGGCCAAACCCTCCGACCAATCCAGCGCCGTCGCCCAATGCGGCCTGGTGAGAACCAAGGACCTGAAAACCTGGGAACGCCTGCCCGACATCAAGACCCCGTCCGCCCAACAGCGCAACGTGGTCCTCCATCCGGAATTCATCGGCGGAAAATACGCCCTCTACACCCGCCCCCAGGACGGCTTCATCGACACCGGCTCCGGCGGCGGCATCGGCTGGGCGCTCTGCTCCTCGATGGAAAAGGCCAGCACCGGAAAGGAAACCATCATCGACCAGCGGGTCTATCACACCATCAACGAGCTGAAAAACGGCCAGGGTCCCGCCCCGATCAAAACCCAGGACGGCTGGCTGCACCTCGCCCACGGCGTGCGCAACACCGCCGCAGGTCTCCGCTACGTTCTCTATCTCTTCCTCACCAGTCTCGAGGACCCCGCCAAAATCATCGCGAAACCGCAGGGCTATTTCATCGCCCCAGTCGGTGCCGAACGCATCGGCGACGTCTCCAACGTCGTCTTCAGCAATGGCTGGTTAGCAAAAAAGGACGGCACGGTGCTCATCTACTACGCTTCCTCCGACACCCGTCTGCACGTGGCGACCAGCTCCATCGAACGGCTGCTCGACTATGTGAAAAACACGCCCGGCGACGGCCTCCGCTCCGCAGCCAGCGTCCAACAGCGCCTCGACCTCATCCGGTCCAATCGAAAACGTTGATCGATTAATAACCGGCCACGTCCCCGGATCTCATTCATTGAGCAACAGGCTCCTGTGGAGCAGAAAAAGCCAGACGTTCACCGCGTCAGCACTTCGATTCCCGGCAAGCAGGTATGGTGTCTACGAGGCCGCCACGCCTATCGCGGCATATGGAGATGAAGCCATGGCGGAACAGTCAGTCTTTCCGGCCCGGGTGGCACTGATATTTTCCGCTTCCAAGGGAGGCAAACAGTGTCAAACGCCAATCTCTCGGGTGTACGGAATCAGAGTCTGCAAGCCAAGGTAATGAAGGCTTCTTAAATAGTTGCCAGACCAGTTGCCAGAAATACACCATCAAGCTGGATTGCGGCGGTTTTCACCGGATACCGGCGGAGTAAGGGTTTTCCTCCCGGATACGAAAAAAGCCCTAGAAACTAGGGCTTTTGACGATATCGAGAGTGGTACACCCGAAGGGACTCGAACCCCTAACCTTCTGATTCGTAGTCAGACGCTCTATCCAATTGAGCTACGGGTGCCTTGCGGCTTGCGCGGGGCGGAAAGAAGCCGATTTTTCAAGCGGCTGTCAAGAATTTCGGCATGAATATTTTGCGGGTGGCCTCGGGACGAGGGACCATGCCATGCTCCATGGTGCCTTGGCGGGGGTCTTTTGTCTGTCTTGCGGGACGCGCGGCGGAGAGATACGCTCAGGCGCGAATGAGCGAGGAACTGCTTGAAAATGAACCGACACGGCGGCGCTGGGTTGGGTTTTGGTGCATGATCATCCAGCAAACGCAGAATGCTTTCACCGACAAGATGGCGCTGTTTACGCTGATCCCGCTGAGCGGTGCGGTGGCGTTTGTCTTGATGATTCCAATGGGCGCGGGGGTGGAGGTGGACGTGCCGTCGGCGGCCGGGCTGATGATGGCGCTGCCGATGGTGTTGTTCGCACCGCTGACCGGGTGGGTCAGCGACCGGTTTTCAAAACGCGATGTGATGCTGGCGGCTTCGGTCGTGCAGGCACTGGTTCTGGCCGGGATCTGCGGGGCGGTGGCGATGCGGAACATGCCGCTGGCATTGTGCGGATTTTTCGCGCTCGCGGTGCAGGGCGCATTTTTCAGCCCGGCGAAAATCGGGATCAACAAGGAGCTCGTCGGATCCAAACACCTGGGATTTGCGGCGGGGATCCAACAGATGACGGCGATGCTGGCGATTCTCAGCGGGCAGATTTTCGCGGGCTGGTTGTTTGACCAGCGGTTCGGGGGACATGGTGGCGGGAAGGAAATCGCCTGGCAGGCGGCGCTCGCTCCATTGTTGGTGCTGGCGGGGGTCTCGTTACCGGCGCTGGCGCTGGCTTGGGCGGTGCCACGGGTGCCGGCGCAAGGCGGGCCGAAATTCACGGCGAGGCTGGCGATCAGTCATTTCGCCAATCTCGCGGATCTGTGGCGTGACGTGCCGTTGCGGCGGGCGTCGTTCGGGGTGGCTTTTTTCTGGGGCTTCGCGGCATTCATCAATTTGTGGTCGGTAAAGCTCGCCAAGTCGCTGACTGGCGGCGGCGAAGGTTTCGGCACGATGTCGTCGGTTTTCATGGCGGCGGCCTCGCTGGGGATGGCGGCGGGATTCGGCTTCGCGTCCTTCCTGTTGCGGAAGCGCATCGAACTCGGGTGGGTGCCTGTGGCGGGATTGGCGATGACGCTGATCGCGTTCACCATCGCTTTCATCACGCCGGGTGGTTGGGCGTTTCTCATCGCGCTTGGCATGTTGGCATTCGCCGGCGCGGTGTTTCTGGCCCCGCTCACCGCCTGGATGCAGGACCGCTACCCGGCGGCGAAACGCGGCGAGCTGCAATCCGCCGTGAATCTCCAGGACTGCATCGCGGGAATCAGCGCGGTGCTGGCGATCGGGCTTTTCGAATACGGAGCGAAAACTTTCGGGATCTCCGCAGCACTCGATTTCCGGTTTGAAATCGGCTTCATCGGGGTGGTTTGCGGCTTGGTGACCCTGTCGATCCTGAGGTTGCTACCCGGTGATTTCATCCGTCTGGTGGGCGGTGCGGTGATCCGCTTTATTTACCGGATCCAGGTGGTGAATCCGGGGCGGATTCCAGCTAAGGGCGGGGCCTTGCTGCTGCCGAACCATGTGACCTTCGCGGACGGCTTGTTCATCTCGGCGGCGTGTCCACGGCCGGTGCGGTTCGTGATGGACGAGGCGTTCATGGCCAAGCGCTCGATCCGTTTGTTCGTGAGTATTTTCGACACGGTGACAATCCGTCGGGACCAGCCGCGCGAGGCGATCCGCATCACCATCGAGGCGTTGAAAAAGGGCGATCTCGTCTGCCTGTTTCCCGAGGGTCAACTGACGCGCACGGGCGCCCTCAACGAGCTGCGGCGCGGCTTCGAGCTGATCGCGAAAAAGGCGGGTCACCCATTGATTCCGATGTGGTGTGACGGCTCGTGGGGATCGATTTTTTCATTCGAGCGCGGCCGGTTTTTCCGCAAGCGCCCTTACCGGATGTCCCTCGGGATGACGGTGGCGTTCGGTGACGAGATCCGCCCGGAGGATGCGGATCTGGCGACGGTGAGGCAGGGAATGCTGGTGGCCTCCGCCGCGGCGCTGGGCAAGCGGTTCGCGCCGTCGGGCTGGGGGATGCGGATGCCGAAGGGCCGGAGCGAGGCGCTCCGGGGCTTCCGTGCGAGCCGTGAATCCGTGCGCCGCCGGATGTGGATCAACGGCTATCAGATCGGCCAGATCAGCGCGCTGCAGCGGCGGCAGCCGTTCTACGGATTGAGCGGCGATGCAACTCTCACCGGCCTGTCAGGCGTTTCGCTGACGTTTCCCGAACTCTTTGAGGCGAAATGTAAAATTCTGGACCACGTCGATGGAGATGTCACCGGCGCCTGGGTGGGCGGGGACCAGCTGCGGAGTGAGATCGGGCATACACAACTCTCGGGAGAACTCGTTTTTTACGACTTCGGTCCGCACGCGCTGGAGCCGATCCACCGGGCGGGGCTGCTGCATTGTCCGTGTCTTGCGGTGGATGGCGTGGTGATCGCCATGTCGATGCCGCACCCGCGGAAGCCGACGGCGGACGGCGAGGATCAGACCGGTCACAAGCTGGGCACCTGGGGCAAACTGCTTCCCGGCTGGTTCCTGCTTCCGTCGGAAACCGGCGGCCTGAGGGCGCACGGACCGGCGGCTCCCGAGGAGGGACTCGCGCTCCCGGCGAAGTGCTTCCTCGATGCGGAGGGTTATCTGGCTCAGGGAAAGTAGCGGGCGGAAGATTCGAAATGATGTCGATTCGCCGGAAACTTCGGGTTTCACTCCGCGCGTGACTGACTCCACTCTCAAAGCCTGTTTTCTGGCAGCCCGCCCCAAGACCCTGCCCGCCGCGATCGTTCCGGTGTGGGCGGGCTGTGTGCTGGCGTGGAAACTCAGCGGGAAATTCGATCTCCTGCTGGCGCTGTGCACGCTCGTCGGCGCGGTGGCGATCCAGATCGCGACGAATTTTTACAACGACGCGATCGATTCTCGCAAAGGGGCCGACACCGAGCGCCGGTTAGGTCCGACGCGGGTGACGGCCTCCGGCATGATGAAACCGCGGATGGTGATGGGGTTGGCCACGGGATTTCTCGGCATCGCGACGCTGTGCGGGGTGGTGCTTTTCCACGCGCGCGGCTGGCCGATCGCGGCCATCGGCATTCCCTCGTTGTTTCTTGCCTACGGCTACACCGGCGGGCCTTTTCCGTTGGCGTATCGCGGGATGGGGGAACTGTTCGTGATCGCCTTCTTCGGGTTGGTCGCGGTGTGCGGCACGGTTTTCATCCAGACCGGCGGATGGCCGCGCGAGGCGCTTTTGCTAGGGCTGCAGATCGGATTGCTGTCAGCGATCCTCATTTCCATCAACAACCTCCGCGACCGCGAGGAGGACGCGACCACGGGCAAGCGCACGCTCGCGGTAAGGTTTGGCCCGAAATTCGCGGTGGTGGTGATCTGGCTGGAGGTGAAGATCGCGGTGTTTGCGGGTCTGGGCTGGATCGCCTTCGGGCTACCCACTTTGGCAATCGCGGGAGCGCCGGTTTTTCTCATCGGCCTGCGGATCATCTGGGGCGTGATGACGTTTCCGCCGGGCCCGGCCTTCAACCGCCTGCTGGCGTTGGGCGGGGTGCAGTTGATCCTGTTTGCGGCGCTGTTTCACATCGCCACGGTCATGATGCCGTAGGCGGCGGAAAGCCGGCGGATCGTTGCTCAAGGCCCCACGCGGAGTCCGGTGGGGGCGGACGGTGGAGTCGGGGGCGCCACATCCGCCTTGTCGATGCGCAGGGCGACATCCGCCTGATAGGTGACGGGGGCGAGGGTCACGCTGCCGCCGGGATGGTTCGTCAGCGTTTGGGCGGAGATTTCCGCGAGGTCGGAGGGGCGTGTCCAGACGGCCCGCCAAGTGCCGGCAGGGAGGGTGACGTTCAGGGAGACGCTGTGGTTGGAGGTGCTGATCGGGTCGTAAATGAGTTGGAAATTCGTGACGCCGCTCTGCCCGTGGTGGATGTAGGCGACGTATTGCTGGCCCGTCACGGCGCTGGCCTGCAATTTCGAGCCACTGGGTTTTCCACCGGTCACCCAAGCGAGGTTCCGGCGAAGGCCGACCAGGTTCGCCTTCTCCATGTAGGTGAAGGCGTTGCGCACGCAGCCACGGAGGGAGTTTCCCAAGGCCGTGTCACCGGATGGATTGTTGAGGGAGTAGACCTGCCCTTCGAAATCCAGGCCATCGTAGATCCCGCCGCCGCCGATGAAGAACATCCATGCTTCCAGGCGTGTCTGAAGCTCGGTCACGGTATTCGTTTCATCGAGCGAGAGAATTTTCCCGCGGGAGTAGTGGTTGTTCAGGAGGTTTTCCGCACCGGCGATGGCCGATCCTGGGACAGCGGCGGGGTAGTGCTCGTTGATGATGTCGAAGTCGGTGGAAAGCGCGCTGATCTGCTGCGGGTAGTTGTGGGCGACGAGGTGGCGGTTAGGCAGAGTGGCCTCCTCCTCGCGGATGGCGGTGAGCAGGCTGTTGTGGAACGCGACCTCCTCGGAGTCCTTGACGCCGGCCTCGTTCCAGAACGGCTCGTTCGCGATTTCATAATACACGTTGTCGAAAGCATTGAGCTCCCTGACGATCCGTTTCACCGCCGCTTTCTGCTTTTCGAAAAGCAGGGAGTTGGCGCTGTTCTGGCGCATGCAGTCGTAACGACTGGTGGAGGAACCGTAGCCCTGGATGTTGTTGGAAGGATGGAAAGGGCTTTTGGTCCATTCGGCGTCTTCATAGAGCACGGAAAATAGCGTGAACTCGACGACGACGCCGCGATCGCTGGCGGCTTGGGCGATGGCCTTGATGCGGGTGAAATAGGCCTCGTTCCAGGAGTTGAGGTCCCATTTTTTCAGGCCGTCGAGCGCGTTGGTTCCGGTGGTGCTGCGCGGCCATGGCTGGATGAAATTCTGAGGAGAGTCGGCGGGATAGCCCATGCACCAGGTGCGGCTGAGGTTCATGCCGTCCCGCTGGAGCACGGTCAAGTGAGGGACGTAGGTCAGGGAGGAGTCGAACAGCCATCCATACGCGGGACCATAGGTGCGCAGCAGGGTGGGCTTGTTCCGGAACTCGAGGATGTAGGGGTTCTGCGGATGGGCGCGGACCGGCACCGCTGCCGACGCGTGATGGAACGGGAATGTGGAAAAAATTCCCAAAACGGCTGCGAAACGGGCAAGTGTGTGTGGGGTCATGGCCTGAAGAAGTGGTTAGGATGATGACGGCGGGGCTTGGGAGCAGCCGGGATGGTCTGGAATCAATCGAAACCATGCAACTCTACCGCAAGCCACGGCATGTTGCTTAAAATGCCTCGCTTTTCAAGCTTTGGAAACTTATTTCTTAAAATTTCCAAGAGCGGAACCGCCGGCCACCGAGGTTTGCACCGATGGGTCTCACGCGGAGACCGGAGAAGGTCGTTCTGCCTGAGTCACTTGGCGGGCTATCCGCGCTGGAGCCTGCACTTCACACGACAAAAAGCAGAACGCCGCCCTCCCCCCCGGAAAGACGGCGTTCCTTATTTTGCCCTACCGTAACCCTCACTTACGGAACTCTTGCAAAGTTCATTGAACTCATAACCAACAGTCTTAGTATTGCCGAAATGCGGGTGAAAAACAGTGGATTTATACTCTATTTCGTGTCGGCAAAACTCGAATCCGCTTGTCGGTAATTTTGACTACAGAACGAAGGATTTCATGAAATTACTCGACCAACTGGTGCTGCATCGCATAGCGGGTGAGCTCCACGTTTGACGACAGGCCCATTTTTTCCGCGATCCGGCTCCGGTAGGTGGCCACGGTTTTGGCGCTCAAGGCGAGATCCGCGCTGATTTCCTTGATGGTTTTACCAAGGGCGATCAACCGGAGCACTTGGAGTTCCCGGTTGGAAAGCGTTTCATGGGAGGTTCCGGAGGCTTCGCCCGCGAGTGCGCCGGCGAGTTGCTCGGCAAGCGCGGGGCTGATGTAGCGGCGGCCGGAAATCACGCGTTGCACGGCGGTGACCAAGACGTCCGCGGCACTTTGCTTGGAGACGTAGCCGGAGGCGCCGAGTTTCAAGGAACGGAGGGCATAGTCCTTTTCCGGGTGACTGCTGATGATGAGCACGGGCAGTGTCGGCTTCTCAAGTTTGATGTCCTGGATCAGCTCGAGTCCGTTGCGGCCGGGCATGGTGATGTCCACGATCGCCAGGTCCCAGGATTCCCGGGTCACCGCCTCCAGACCGGACTTGGAGTCTCCCGCCTCGCCCACTTCCACGTCCTTGAAGTGTTCTTGCAGCAAGGAAATCATTCCCCGCCGCACGATGGCGTGGTCGTCGATGATGAGGACTTTCATGGGTTCATTCCGGATGGGGGCGGGCTACCTGCGGGACGCGCCGTTGGTAGTGGAATCGTGAGGGTGACGGAAGTCCCATTTTGGGGGAGGTGCTTGAAAACCACCAGCCCGCCGACGTTGGCCGCACGCTCCAGCATGCCGATCAGGCCGAGGGATTGGGGATCCTCGATGACGGTGGGGTCGATGCCGACGCCGTCGTCCGTGACGACCAGCTTGAGCACGTCGTCACGGAC
>JBEDKU010000165.1:0-4958 GCA_041172045.1 Verrucomicrobiota bacterium
GCTCGCGAGGTCCCGCGCAAGTTGATGACAAACTGGTTTGAGGAAACCGGTGCCGGCGCGCCGCTGTCGCCGCAGTGGTTCCAATCCAACGATCGTGGCATTGACCGCTTCGTCCCCGCTCGCGGCTACATCGAACCGCTGACCGCGGTACTTGCGTTTTCAGCACCGGCGAAGCCGCGAGTCCCGCGCCTGGCCACGCTTACGGCGTATGATCCAACGGCGGTGGCTCGCGTGCGCCTGGGAAATGCCGAGTATCCGCTAGCTGCGGATTTTACCGCCCCGATCGTGGATCGCACCCGGGACATCAGCGAGGCCCGGCTTGCCCTCAGCGGACTCTTCCGCCCGGATGCAGGGGATGCTTCGCTTGTGATGCTCCAGCCTTACGACTCGCAACGGATCCCCGTCGTCCTCGTCCATGGACTGAACTCCCACCCGCGGATGTGGCGGAATGTGGTCAACGATCTCAACGCCGCCCCCCAGCTGCGCGGGCGCTTCCAATATTGGGTTTTCCGCTATCCCTCGGGCTGGCCTATCAGTTACTCCGCGATGCGGTTGCGCGAGGAACTCGCCGCGCTCAGCCGCATCATCGGTCCTCAGCGGGACATGGTTTTCGTCGGCCACAGCATGGGCGGGCTGCTCTCCCGGATGCAGGTCATCTCCCCTGGCCGCACGCTGTGGGACGCCATGCTCGGCGACGACGCGGACCGGGTGGATGCCACGATGCCGGCGAACCACATCGTCAAGCGCTCCCTGCTGTTTCAGTCCAACCCGCAGATCGGACGCGTGGTTTTCATCTGCGTCCCGCAGCGTGGCAGCGGCCTGGCGGACATGTCGTTTGCCGGAGCTTTCAGTCGTTTCATTCGTCTCCCGGGGCGCTTTGTGACCGCTCTCACGGATCTACCCGAGGCGTTCGTCAAAAATCGGCCGGTGACGAGTATCGCCGGACTCTCACCGAGCAATCCGCTTTTCGAGGCCTTGGAAAGGACGCCCATCAAAGTGCCCCACCATTCGATCATCGGCGACCGTGGGCGAGGCGATTCCCCGCACAGTTCGGATGGAGTGGTTCCCTACAGCAGCTCCCACCTGCCAAGCGCCGATTCAGAACTCATCGTGCCGGGTCCGCATGGTTCACACGACCTGCCTCAGACGATCGAAGAACTGGAGCGTATCCTTCTGCTGCATCTCAAGTCCACGGGCAAGGGCCGCCAGCCGAAAACCAAGTCTTCGCCGGCTCCCAAGCGTTAGCATTTCGACAGGGTGGCTTATTTGTCCTTTGGGCGCTTGAAAATCGCGATGCCCTTGGCGTTGATTTCCACCAGTTCCCATCCTTGCGCCCCGTTTTCATTGAGGGTCGCCTCAAGAACTCTAGGGGTAGTGTTCACGGTAATCACCCGATATTCCCAAACGATTTGCTTGGCCTCAAGACCGGTCGCAAACAGCAATACCATGGAGCATCCCATGAGGATGCGGACACCGGCGTTCCTGCTCGAAGCAAGATGAAGTGATGATGGGTTTTTAGATGGTTTTTGATGAGTCATCATCTGTTTTTCATGACGATCGGAGCTCGGTTTGTCAAGGATGATTGTGTTCAAGCGATGATATGAAAAAACCTTGCGGCCTCCTCTCCCTTTCCAACCTCTCCCTGCGGAACACGGCATACGCCTTTCTGCGCCTGCTTACCTGCGCGGCCCTCTCAATCCCATCTTGGAATCAATTCCCCTGCGACGCAGCACCCGAACTTACCTATACCAATGCGGGTGGAAGTTTACCGCAACTGCACTCCAAAGATTTCTGAACCGGGTCGATACAGTTCCCCGACGACGCGCCCGTGCTTTGGCATATCATGCCGCGCACAAGCGCTCGTTTCTGGCTTGCGGAGGAATCATCATGACAATGACATCCGTCTCCTGCATTGACGGGCTGGAATCGCAGCTCAACGGGTCACGCGGGCCCTGCCACCCGCACCGGTGATCACACGGACCCGATCTCCGACGGAAAAACCTTCACGGGGATTGACCTCCTGGACCACGGAGATCCGACGGCCGCCGTCGTCGGGACGAACCTCGATTTCGAGTCCGTTGCGACTGGTGACGTTCTGCCCCACGTGGGAGCCGGCGGCACCTCCAAGCAAGGCACCACCGACGGTAGCGGCGGTGCGGCCCGAGCCACCGCCGACCTGATTGCCGACAAGGCCGCCGACACCGGCTCCCACGAGGGTGCCGCCTGTACTACTGCCCTCGATCCGAATCGGCCGGATCGAGGTGATGGTGCCGGTTCGAACAGCCTGTGCCCGGCCGGCCTCGCCACGCGAGACAGTGTCACCCGTGAGGGAGTTCTGGGCGCAGGATACAAAGAGAAACGGCAATAAAGCGATGAAGGGAATCAGTTTCATAGTAGGTAATGATCTGTGAAAATATCCACCGAAAGTAAAGTCCATAATCATCCGAATGCTGATCCGGACTCCGGTGAAATGAGAAAAATGCCGTTTACAGCGGCGAGGACATTGGATTAGAAGAAAACATGATGATAAAAGAAAAATCTGTCATATATCTATCAGTTGAATTCCCGGAAATACGTCCAGCTACCCGGCGCCGGGCATCGGGACTCCTCTTGCCGGTGCGGATCTATGACGCACCATCCGCAGCTTGCCGATAAAGACGGTCGGTCACCCCTGATTTTTCCCATACCCTTCCACAAAACCAACAGACCATCGCCATGAGCCAAACAAACAATGACAAACCACAAAGCCGTGTCCTGCTGATCGCCAGCGGTATCCTTTTCATCCTCGTCGGCTTCGCCGCGATGTCTCTGCCGGTGCTCTTCACCGCGGTGATCGTTAGAATACTCGCGATCTTCATCCTGGTGAGCGGCGTGATTTCGCTGGCGATGGCGATCATCGGCAAGCAGATGAACTACCGCTTGCTGGAGATTTTATCCGGGATCATCCGCATTGCGGCGGGCATTGTGCTGCTGTCCTGCTTGAAATCAGGCGCCCTCGTCATCACCATGGCCTTTGCGATCTATCTGGTCGTGGAAGGAGTGTTCGTCATCGCGGCGTCGCTGAGGATGTGGATTACGCCGGGCTGGGTATGGACCCTGTTCAACGGCATCACCGCGCTGGCCCTTGGCATCCTGGTTTACCGGGGCTGGCCGTCCTCCAGCTTCTCAGTGCTGGGATACTTCTTCGGGATCAACCTGGTCTTGAAAGGCGCCGCCCAGTTCGCGCTCGGATTCGCTCCCCGCCCTGCAGCGTCCGTCGTTGCGTGATCTGATTCAAAAGCGGAATTCGAGGCCGATCACCGGGCCATGATTGATCACATCCAGGGTGTTGTAGGCACTGGATGTGTAGTCAACTCCGAGACCGCGGTAACCGACGGCCAGACTCGCGTTTTCCGTGATGTTGTAGCCGAGGCCGAGGAAGGCCTGCCATACCAGATCGGAGCTGACGCCGAAGCCGCCGATGTCGGCATTGTAGCGCAGGAAGAAGCGCTCGCTCAGCGCGGACTGGCCGCGAATGCCGATGATCGGATCCGTCCAGATGTCGTCCGCGCCGCGCTGGATTTGCCCGCCACTGGCGAAGCGCCCGGTAAGCGAGGTGTCGAAGCTGGTGGTTCGCGCGCCGGCGAACACATCCATCGTGTAACCGTCGACTTCAATCACGCGGTAGCCCACGGTCGGGGTGAGCACCCACTGGGTGTATTCGTAGCGGAAGCTGCCAAACGGTTTGCCTCCTCCGGTGATTTCGTTAGAGAAGTCACCATACACGAAATCGGCGGTCAGGGTCCAGCGGTCGTAGCCAGCTTCCACCAGGAACATGGCGGCCATGTCCAGCTTGTCGAGCGTGTCGGCGAACGAGATGTCCACCGGCGCGGTGAGGGGGCCGATACCGATGTCGCCGTCGATGGCGGTAAGCCAGGCATAGGGGGCGACGCGGAAGCTCCACGCGGACTCCACAGGCGCAGGGACGGAGTCTGGAATTGCAGGGGTGCCGGCATGGAGCCCGGCGGCGGTGAACAGCGAGGCAATGGCGGGAACGAGTGCGTCTTTCATGGTCGATTCAAGGAATAGTTAGATCGGGATGGCGTGCCTTGAGAGCCAAATCAACGCCCGGGATTGATGCGGGTGATTTTGGTGCCTTGCAGCCCCAGGCCCGCCATCAGGCCGCGCTGGTCAAAGAAGAAGGCATAAGTCCCGCTGTTGATGGTGGTGGTGGTCAAACTGGTGGCCATGCCTCGATCAACGACGACGAGGCTCGGGCTGCCACCGAGTTCCCAGCCACCGGAACGGTTGACGTTGCGGACGGCGGCGTCATCCATGAGGAAGAGTGCATAGCCGAATGTCTGCACGCCAGCCTGCAGGCCCCAGGAGGCGGAGGTAGTCTGATAGAACCCGGCGGCGCTGCCGTCGCGGCGGAGCAGCGCTCCATTTCCGGCCTGGCCGCCGAACATGAAGCCGGCCCGGGTGACGGATGGGAAGACGAGCACGGCGCGCGCCCTCGCACCCAGCGCCCTGGCACCAGGGTTCTGAGAATAGAGCGATCCGAGCGCCCGGCGCGAATCGCGTGAAATCTGCGAGGCGCTGGCATTGGCTGCGTTCGTGCGAGTGACGGGATCGTTGGTCGCGCAACCCGGCATCAGGGCGAGGACGGCGGCAATGATGACGGCAAGTCTGGGCATTGTGGTATTCATGATGGTTGGAGTCTTGGGATTTTTTGGGATTTTCATTAGCGCGGCCAGAGGAACGTGGGCGCGAACCGGAATGCCGGACCGGCACCCCAGGTCCAGCCGCTTGCGGTCCTGGCCCGCGGCGAGAAGAACAGGCTGCGCAAGGTGTCGCGGAACCCTGACTGGCTGCTGGTGCCGACGAGATCCTGCTGATCGATGTTGGGCAGGATCGTGCGTGAGATCAGGTGCCAATGCTCGCTGAGGGTGAAGGGGATGACCGGCTGGATGTTGATC
>JBEDKU010000166.1:0-3815 GCA_041172045.1 Verrucomicrobiota bacterium
GCACTGACATTGTGCTCGCGAGCAACATGATCAGTGTGGGGGTGGACGTCCCGAGGCTCGGCACCATGATCGTGAACGGACAACCGAAGGGAATCGCCGAATACATTCAGGCAACCAGCCGGGTAGGACGACGCAGGGGCGGCCCGGGCGGGCTCGTCACGGTGATTTACAACAACGGCAAGGCGAGGGATCGCTCCCATTTCGAGACGTTCCGGACATGGCATGAAGCGCTCTACAGGGATGTCGAGGCGACCAGCGTGACTCCCTTCGCGCCCCGTGCTCGCGCGAAGGCTCTACACGCCGCCCTCGTCATTCTCGCAAGGCATCTCGTCGACGAGCTTGTCACGGGAGTTACGAGTGTAAACAATCATGGCGACGAACTAGATGACTTCATCGAGGAGATCGTGGATCGCGCGCGAAGAATCGACCCGGCCGAGGCTGGGAATGTGGAGCGCGAACTGCGGCGTTTCCTTGAGAACTGGCAGAACAATGCGGCGTTGTTCCAGAGTTATTGGAATGATTATGCACCGCGAACCAGCTTGTTGATTTCGGCGGAGAGGGCGGCGGAGATCCGCGCGAGGTTCGGAGGCTATCATGACAGGGCGGTTCCAACACCGAATTCCATGCGGAATGTGGAAGCGGGAACACTTTTCAAACTGGAAGAAGAATTATCATGAGCGAGATCGGGAAAATAAGACAAAGCGCGGTGCTGATGACCTACGGTCCAGGCGCTATCATCGACTTCCGGGTTCCGGGCTCGGGTGCGGCGGTATCGGTCGTGGCGGCGGGACTGGAGTCATGGGAGAGGGAATTTGAGCGGGCCGGGGCGAGTCCACAGGATATGCGGAGATTCTCCGAACGACGCTTGTGCGAGAAACTGGGTGTCAGGTATTTCAGAATGCCTCCGGTGGCACCTGACAAGCCGCAACAAGGAGAGATTCCGCTAGCCTTGGTGGGAGAGCGATTTCCCAAGTGGCTGCAATGTCCCAAGTGTAACATGATTATGCCCAGTCGCAGGTGGGCAAATGAGCCCGGCAATCCCGCGCGGTTTTGTGCACCCTGCACTGCGGTATTGGATGGCAACAAGAGAGCCTATGTCGTTCCTGTCAGGTTCGTCACTGCATGCCGCAAAGGACATCTCGATGATTTCCCATGGGCCGAATGGGTCCACCGGGGAGAGGCTGGCTGTGCCAACAAGAAAAAATTCAAATTGGAATCCAGTGGCCCTGGCCTTGCCGGGATGATTCTATCCTGCCCACAATGTCCAGGTAGACGCTCCATGGAGTCCGTCTTCCAGCCGGGAGCGCACAAGGATTGCGGTTGCTCCGGTAACCGACCATGGCTGATTGATGCGACGGAAGCATGCGATCAAACGCCCGTTACCATGCAGCGGGGTGCCTCCAATTTGTATTTTCCGCGCTTCGATTCGGCGCTGGTGATCCCCCCGTGGTCAGAGGAGGTCGTGAGGCGGCTGGGGTATCGGTGGAGTGAGATCGAGAGTATCACAACCGCGGAACAGCGAGAGCAATATATAGGGATGATGTGGGGTCAAATCCAGGAGGATGTGGGGGATCTTACGAAAGAGCTCTTCCTCGCGTTTGTGGAAGACAAGGTTGCTGAGTCGGAGAGGTCGAGAAGCGGCAATCTTCGCTGGGATGAATACCAGCAATTCATGGTTGCGGCGGGACGCAATTTTGGTGCGGGAGACGAGTTCGACGTAAGGTCGGAAACCCCTCCTTCCGAAATTCCCCACCTCTCGCAGTTGATGAGGGTGGTAAGCTTGCGTGAGATCCGGGCTCTGAAGTCCTTCACCAGAATCGAATCCCTTCCAGGAAGCCCTCCGGTGCAGGTTCAGCCGTTGGCAAAATCAGGGATCTCCTGGCTGCCGGCCATCGAGGTCAGGGGTGAAGGGGTTTTCCTCGCCCTTGATTCGGCAAGGCTGCACGCATGGGAGAATCTGCCAGCGGTTGTAAGCCGCACCGAAATATTGACCACCTTCTCTGAAAGCAACGTGATCAATCCGGACAACGAGAACATGGATGTAACTCCCCAGCTGGGCGCCCGGTATCTCCTGCTCCACGCGCTGTCGCATGTTCTCATGAGACAGCTCTCCCTACAGTGCGGCTACTCCTCCGCGTCACTGAGGGAAATGATCTATGTCGGAAGCGGAGACAGGGAGATGGCAGGTCTCATGATTTACACGTCAACTTCCGATTCGGACGGGACTCTCGGCGGGCTTCAGAGGCAGGGCGAGTCCAAGCGTTTCGGGGAAATGTTCGTTGAGGCGATCCGATCCAATGAGTGGTGCGCTTCGGACCCGCTCTGCATCAAGGGGCTGGTTTCGAAATCGGAGTCCTCCAGTTTGGCCTGCTGCCACAGCTGCCTGCTCGCGCCGGAGACTTCATGCCAGGATTTCAACCGGTTCCTGGACAGGGCGATGCTTGTAGGCACCCCGGAGGACAGATCGATCGGATTCTTCTCCGGATTACTCACCCGTGAAGTAGAATAACATGGCCAAAATGTTTCCATCGGTGATTCCCGACAATGTCGCGTCTGATCCCAGACGTGCGGCCGAGATCAGGGTATACGAATGCTTGAGGGACCAGCTTGACGGAGCGTTTCATGTCTTCTACTCAAGTCCGTGGCTCGGCACGCGGCCGGACGGAAGCGAGGTCGACGGCGAGGCTGACTTCCTTGTGGCACATCCGGATTTGGGAATCCTAAGCATCGAGGTGAAGGGCGGAGGTGTCGCGATTGACGGAGACAGCCAGTGGACCAGTCGCGACCGGTTTGGAATCGAACGCCGTATCAAGAATCCTGTTGAACAGGCCCGCAGCAGCAAACATCAGATCATAGCGAAGCTCAAGGAGTCCTCTAAATGGAATCCCAGGTTTGTCCGGGCATGTCACGGAGTCATCCTGCCGGATGTCACCAGTCCGGGGCGACCGCTCCGTGCCGACATGCCGCCGGAGCTGTTCGCCTTTCGCGAGGACATGGTCCGGCTGAACTCATGGGTGAAATCACGATTCCAAGACGCCAGTCCGAATGGGCCGGGGCCTAGGTGCGGGCCACTCGGAAATGACGGTCTTGCGGCGTTGGACAGTTTGCTGGCCGAGCCCATCCGCTTGAAGGTTCCGCTCGCTGCGGGAGTCGACCATGCACTCAGGGAGATCAAACTGAAGACTGACGAGCAGGTCTGGATTCTGAGGGATCTCGAGGAAAACCGCAGAATGACGATTGCGGGGGCGGCTGGAACCGGGAAGACAATTCTGGCCGTTGAAAAGGCGCTCATGCTGGCGGAAGAAGGAAAACGGACTCTCCTTCTTTGCTTCAACCGGCCGCTTTCAGCCCACCACCGTGAAACCGTAGGAGAACGGCCTAACATGCTAGTGACTCATTTTGACAAGTTCTGCCGCGATGTTGCGGTAGCGGCCGGTCATAATGAAGCGCATTGTCCTCTGGAGGACATCAGGAATCAACTTGTGGAAAACTTCGTTACCGCCGGAAGGGACGAATTTGATGCGATCGTGATCGACGAAGGACAGGATTTCAGGGACGAGTGGCTGACGATGCTTGAGGTGGTGGTGAGGGATTCAAAGGATGGAACCCTTTACGTTTTTTATGACGATAATCAGAATGTGACCGGAAGTTCCGCCGGTTACATCTTGAGTATTCCGGCTTCCCGTTACCGGCTCACAAGAAATTTCAGGAACACGAGGCAGGTTTTCGAGGAAACCAATAGGTATTACCGGGGGAGTTTCGTGAAACCGGTGGGGCCGGAAGGCGCTCCCGTCGAATGGCACGAGTGTGCGGAT
>JBEDKU010000167.1:0-3080 GCA_041172045.1 Verrucomicrobiota bacterium
ATGCGTCAGCGGCAGCCCGATCAGTTCCCGCGACAAATCCGTCCCCAACAACTGCCGCACCCGGTCCACCGCCTTCGCCGCCGGCGGCAGATCAAAAATTTCCCGCTCATCCCGCCTAAGCCGGAAACGCACGTTCGGCGCGGCCAGTGCGTGCAGCCTCAGTTGGTGCTCCACGTGCGCCGCCTCGGTCGACTCCGCCCGCAGGAACTTCCGCCGCGCCGGCATGTTGTAAAACAGCCCCTTCGCCTCGATCACCGTTCCCGGCGCGCATCCCGCGTCCCGCACGTCTCGTACCGTGCCGCCATCCACCAGGATTTCCGTGCCGGAAACCGAATCCGTCTCCCGCGTCACCAACCGGAACCGCGACACACTCGCGATGCTCGGCACCGCCTCCCCGCGGAATCCCAAAGTCATGATCGCCGCCAGATCTCCCGCCGTCCGCAGCTTGCTCGTCGCATGCCGCTCCAGCGAGAGCAGCGCGTCCTCGCGCGACATCCCGCAACCGTCGTCGCTCACCCGGATCAATGCCGCGCCCCCCCGGTCGATGTCCACGCGGATCTCACGCGCCCCGGCATCTATGCTGTTTTCCACCAGCTCCTTCACCACCGAAGCCGGCCGCTCGACCACCTCGCCCGCAGCCACCTGGCTGGCAAGAATATCGGAAAGCACGCGGATTTTTGGCATCGGTTCGGGAAAACTAGGTGCTTCCCGGCAATCTGCAATCCTGATGAGAACCGTACTTTCCCGCTGCCTGTTAAGTTCTTGCCTTGGAGTGACTTGAACCTATGCTACCGACTGAGATGCGTTCCCCCCACGTCGCACCCTTGGTCCTTGCGTCCATGGTCCTTGCTTGCCCGGCACTGGCCCAACAGAGGCTTGCCGATTTGCTCGCCGATCCCGCCGCCCAGCTTTCCCGCCCTGCCGACCGCGCCCTCATCGTCGAGCGCATGCGCGGATTTGAAGACACCCGCCGCCAGAATGCCCGCGCCCGCGCCGTCCGCCAAGGCCTGCCATTGCGCACCGAACTGCCAACCGGCCGCGTCCAGGAAATCGTCGATTTCGATGGTGACCGCCCGGTTTACCTCACCACCGCCAACATCTACGCCGCCATCTCCACCGGCGCCAATCTCCTGCGCACCTCCCCTTACTCGCTCACCGGCGCCGGCGTCACCGTCGGCGTCTGGGATGGCGGCGCCGCCCGCAGCACCCACCAGGAATTCGGCGGTCGCGTCACCGTCAAGGACGGCGCCTCCATCATCGACCACGCCACCCACGTCACCGGCACCATCGCCGCCTCAGGCTTCGATCCCATCGCACGCGGCATGGCCGCCAGCGCCACCGTGGATTCCTACAACTGGACCAACGACGTCTCGGAAATGACCTCCCGTGGCGCCACCACCGCCGGCGACGCCGGGAAAATCTATCTTTCCAACCATAGCTACAACTTCGTCAGCGGTTGGAACTACGTGAACGGCGGCTCACCCTACCGCAAATGGGAGTGGTACGGCTCCGGCACCACATCGACCTCCACCGAAAACGACTTCGGCCTCTACAACAGCTATGCACGCGACATCGATTCGCTCGCGGCCGCCGCGCCCTACTACCTGATCTTCCGCAGCGCTGGCAACGACGGCACCGACAGCCCGTCCGTCATGGATTCCGTCTCCCTCTCACCCGGCGGAGCCTCCGTCGTCAGCTACAACTCCGCCAGTCATCCCGCAGGCGATGGCAACTACCGCGGTGGCTTCGAGACCATCGCCTACAGCGCCCTCGCCAAAAACGTCATCACCATCGGCGCGACGCTGGACGCCGTCACCAGCGGCACCCGCGATCCGTCAAAAGCCACCCTCAACAGCTTCTCCTCGTGCGGCCCCACCGACGACGGCCGCATCAAACCCGACCTCGTCGCCAACGGCGACGGGGTCTATTCATCACTCGGCGGCGCTAACAACTCCTATGGGTTTTACAGCGGCACCAGCATGGCCACCCCGAACGCGACCGGCTCCGCCACACTGCTCATCCAACAGTTTTCCAACTGGTTCCCCGGACAAGCCATGCGCTCCAGCACTCTCAAAGGCTTGCTCATCCATACCGCCGATGATCGTGGAAATGCCGGACCGGACTACAAATACGGCTGGGGACTGGTCAACGTGCAGGCCGCCGCCGACTTGATCATCGATCACTTCACCTACCCCACGAAACTCCGGATCACCGAAAACCAACTCACTTCCTCCATCAAGACGCGCACCCATTCATTCCAATGGGACGGCGTTTCCCCCATCCACGCCACCCTCGCCTGGACCGATCCAGCCGGCGCCATCAACTACACCTCGGATTCCCGCACCTCCAGCCTCGTCAACAACCTCAACCTGAAAATTGTCGCTCCTAACGGATCAGAATCCTTCCCCTACGTGATGCCCTTTGTCGGCACCTGGACCCAGGCGTCCATGAACTCCCCCGCCACCACCGGCATCAATAACACCGACAATGTCGAGCAGGTCCGCCTCACCACGCCACCCGCCACCGGCACCTATCAGGCGGTGGTCGACTGCCCCGGCACGCTCACCGGCACCAGCCAGAATTACTCACTTCTCCTTTCCGGATCCTTCGCCGAACCCATCGCACCACCCGCCCCGCCCGCCAACCTCATCGCCACTCCCGGCAACAACACCGTCAGCCTCAGCTGGACCGCATCCGCCACCGCCATCAGCTACAGCGTGAAACGCTCCCTCACCGCCGGCGGTCCCTACATCACGCTCGGCAGCACCGGTGCGACGACCTTCAACGATTCAACGGTCGTCAACGGCACCACCTATTTCTACGTGGTCTCGGCCACCAACAGCGGCGGGCAAGGAACCAACTCAGGCGAAACCAGCGTCATCCCCGCCGCCACCCCATCCATCACCACCCTCTCGTCATCCCCCGGCACATCCTGCGCTTATAACACCTCCGTGACCTTCACCGCCACGGTCGGCGGTGCGACAAATGGCACGGTAACCTTCCGCAACAGTGCCACCACGCTCGGCTCAGCCCCCCTCAACGGCTCCGGCCAGGCGACCTACACCACCAGCGCTCTCGCC
>JBEDKU010000168.1:0-7712 GCA_041172045.1 Verrucomicrobiota bacterium
ATCAGGCTTCGCGGTGCTGGTCGCGGTGCGGGTGAACAGTCTGATCACCACCGACTGGAATGATCTCATTGGGCTGACCTCCACCATCAGTCAGGGCGGATTTGGCCTGCGTGTTTCGCAGAGCGGCGTCATCCAAGCTTACCTGGGCGGGGCGACTTTTCAGCGCTCGGGCTCCGACTTGGAAGTGGCGCCCGGGGACTCTGTGATTTTTGGTTTCAACTACGACGCGGGCACAGGCACCGTTCAGTTATGGGATTCACTCAATGATACCATCGCCACATGGACCAAAGCCTCAGGCGACTTCAGCACCGGTGGAGAAGGCACTCTGAGGTTGGGTGAAATGGGATCGGCCACTCGTTTCTTGAAAGGGTCGGTGGGTGAGGTGCGAATCTATGATGGGGTGCTGACGCCCTCGGAATTCA
This sequence comes from Verrucomicrobiota bacterium, assembly GCA_041172045.1. Taxonomy (GTDB): domain Bacteria; phylum Verrucomicrobiota; class Verrucomicrobiia; order Verrucomicrobiales; family Akkermansiaceae; genus Luteolibacter. The sequence goes on from JBEDKU010000168.1 coordinate 423, forward strand.
GCAGCGCCCGCGCGACGATGATCGACACGTGGGTGACGCAGCTTCTGCAAAGTCTGGATGCCACGGTGTCCGCGAGCGTGGTCGGCAATCCCGTGACGCAATGGACCGACCAGTCTGGCAACGCAAACCATGCTACTGCCGCCTCCGGCAGCGTGACGTATCCCGCGGCCATTCTGTTTCCTGTCGGGGCGGCGGGTGTCAGTTTCGGCCCGCCGGCAGAGTCACTTCAACTGCTGGATTCGGCGGACGCTCGGAGCCTTCTGGACTTCAATGGAGACGCTTCCACTCACACTGGGTTTTCGATCCTGCTGTCCGTAAAAGCGGACCAACTTAACGCCACGAATTGGAACGACCTGCTCGGCATCACGTCGGCGACGACCGGTGGCTTTGGCCTGCGCTACAGTTCCGCGGGATTGATTCAGGCCTACATGGGCGGCGTCACCGTTCAGCGCCCCGGCTCGGATCGCGCGGTAAGCGCGGGAAATACGGTCATCTTCGCCCTGAATTACGACGCAAGCTCCGGCTTGCTCACCCTGTGGGACTCACTGAACGGAACCGAAGTCAGCGGGAACGTCGCAAAGGCCAATTTCGCCGGCACGGGTCTGCCGCTCAAGCTGGGCAGCATGGACAACTCGGGACGTTATCTCATCGGCTCAGTGGGTGAGGTGAAACTCTACGCGCAAAAACTTACACCTGCCGATTTCGCCGCCCAGCGCGCGGCCATGACTTTAAAGTGGCTGGGCGCGCCTCCCGTCCAGGTGATCATGCCGAAGACTCCTTCATGGACCATCAGCCAGCTGCTAGCCTGGAATCCCGCCATCGATGCGGACGCGCCATTCAACGTCGCCACCGTGCCTCTCAAGACCCGCATCAATGTGCTGGCAGCCCTCAAGGCGAACGCCAATGCCAAGTCAGGCCAAGGCGGCATCCAAGCGCTCGATACCTATGAAGGCGATAGGCCACAAGGAGGCCCCGGTGCGGTCTATACATTCACTTACTGGCAGTATTTGGAAGAAGCGGTCTATTGGGGTGGCATTGGTGCCATCAACTTCATCCCGCCGACGGGTGAAATGATCGACAACGCCCATCGCAACGGTGTGCCGATTCTCGGAACGATCTTCTTCCCACCATCGGTGTTCGGTGGAAATTACAGTTGGGTGCAGATGTTTCTCACCAAGGTGGGCAACACGTATCCTGCCGCCGACAAGCTGATCGCGACCGCCCAGTATTATGGATTCGACGGTTGGTTTTTCAACCAGGAGACCGAGGGCGGCACTGCGGCGGATGCTGCCGCCATGCGCGATTTGATCCGCTACATCCGCGTCAACAGCAACCTGCGGATCAGCTGGTATGACTCGATGACGGAGGCTGGAAATATCGCCTGGCAGGACCAGTTCAATACGGCCAACGACTGGTATATGCGGCATAACTATACCAATGGCTTGCAAGTCAGCAGCGGAGTGCTGGTGGCCGACTCGATCTTCGCCGATTTTTCCAATGACTCGACGTCGGCGCTTCCGCAAAATTCGCGCAATCGGGCGGACGCGCTTCTTCTCAGCCCCTACAAGGTCTGGACGGGACTTGAGACCGAGGCTGAGGACTTTAGGACCTCCACCGCAGCCCGCATCAAGATGGCAAAGGCTTTCCCGGATGGGTTGAATCATCTGACATCCGTGGGTCTCTACCGACCCCGCACGTTCTCCGTCCAGCTTCCAGAACAAGACTTGTTCTGGACCGGAGCCAGCGGCAATCCTCGCAGTACCTCTGCGACCGTGGGCACCGGGGCATGGAAAGGTGTCGCCCACAACATCGCAGAACGCTCGGTGATCAATTCCCTGCCATTTGCGACTGACTTCAGCATCGGACGGGGCAGCAACTACTATCTGGATGGCGTGCTGGTAAAAGCTGGTGCCTGGTGGAACCGTGCGCTGCAGGGGATCCTCCCCACTTGGCGTTGGATCATCGATAGCGCTGGCACGAAGCTCGTGCCGGAACTTTGGAATGGCGATGGCTACCAAGGTGGAACTTGCCTAAGAGTCTCCGGCACGCTTAATGCGGAGAACACCCTGCGCCTTTTCCTCACCAACCTACCGGTGACCTCCGACACCCGCTTGAAGATTGTCTTCAAACGCAACGGGCTTTCCGGCGTCGATTCGTTGATGCAAGTCGGTGTGGCCACGTCAGCGGCTCCTACAACGTTTACCTACTATCCCGCAGGCACCTGCAGTATCAATGGTTGGAATGAAACCACGATCAACCTCAGCGCCCATTCCGGTTCGAATGTCTCCGCGCTCGCGCTCAAGTTCGCTTCGGGAACGACTGTGAACTCTTATGAAATCCGGATCGGCAAAATCGTCATCTATAATTCCGGCGGAGCCACACCGAAGGCACCTGAGAATATTCAGGAACTGAACGTCGTGAGCTGGAATGGTTCCATCAGCGGCCGCGTGAAGTGGGATCCTGTCGCCGGAGACCACTACGCTTACAACATCTACGTCCGTCTTCTTGACGGTTCGTTGGTGTTTGCGGGCAGCACGCCAAGCAACTATTTTTACTTCGAAAACATCGCCATCTCGGGCAACTATGACGCCATCGTGGTGCAGACCGTGGCCCCGGACATGACGGCGTCCCGGTATTCCGATGACCCCGCTCCGTCCATCACGGTCACCCCACTTACTGCGAGCACCATCCGCCTGTCCTGGCCGACGATCGCGGGCAGCGTCCTCGAGTCCTCAACCAGCCTGCTAGCTCCGGATTGGCAGGCCGTGACGGGTGTCACGATCGTCGAGCTGAATGGCACCAGCTATGTGGATCTGTCCACCAGCTCACCCACCAGGCGATTCTTCCGTCTCAGGTGGTAAGTTCTCTAAGAAAATCATGAACCATATTCTATCAAAATCACTTGGTCTGCTCGTGGCCGCGATCCCATTCAGCCTCGTCGCGGAACCTGCGGTGGACGCTGTTTTGGCAAAGGTGGATCCCTTCATCGGGACAGGTTTTCACGGGCACACCTTTTCCGGAGCCACCACGCCCTTCGGCATGGTGCAGCTCAGTCCGGATACCCGCACCTCCGGCTGGGATGCGTGCGGTGGCTATTATGACGCGGACACGGAAATCTGGGGATTCAGTCACACCCATCTCAGCGGCACCGGCATCGGCGACTACGGGGATGTGCTCATGATGCCGTTCACGGGCGAGGTCAGCATGAGCTCGGGCACTCCTGCGAAACCGGACTACGGCTATCGGTCTGCTTTCGATAAGAAAAATCAGTTTGCGACTCCCGGCTACTATCGGGTGCTTCTCGATCGCTATCAGATCAAGGCGGAGCTGTCCGCCACGCCGCGGGTGGGCGTTCATCGCTACACCTTTCCCAAGGCGGATGAAGCGGGCGTGGTCATCGACCTCAAGCACAGCATTCAGAACCGGCAAGTCGTTGAAGCGAAGATCGAGGTCATCAATGATCGGGAAATAGCCGGTTGGCGGCACATGAGCGGATGGGCTCCAAACCGCTGGATCTACTTCCATGCGGAGTTTTCCAAGCCATTCACGGCGGAATTCTTCGTGGACGATGCATCAATGAAAGATGCCAAGTCGGCCAGCGGCAAGAACGTCAAGGCGCGCTTGAAATTCCCGTCGGCAGATATCGAGACCTTACTGGTCAAAGTCGGGATCAGCCCGGTGGATGGTGCCGGGGCGAAGAAGAACCTGCTGGCGGAAATGCCCGGCTGGGATTTCGATCAAGTGGTGAGCAAGGCCGCCGCCACCTGGGCGGAAAAGTTGAAGCGGATCGAAGTCAAAGGCGGAACGTCCGAGCAGCAAAAGGTCTTTAATACCGCGCTCTATCACTCGATGATCTGCCCAAACATCGCCAGTGACGTGGACGGTCGCTACCGCGGCATGGATCAGAAGATCCATCAGGATCCCGCTTATAGCAACTACACTGTTTTTTCATTATGGGATACTTTCCGTGCGCAGCATCCGCTCTATACCATCATCGATCCCGTGCAGGATCAGGCATGGATCCGCGCCCTGCTCCGCAAGCATGAACAAGGTGGCATCCTGCCAATGTGGGATCTGGCGTCGAATTATACCGGCTGCATGATCGGCTATCACGCGGTGCCGGTGATCGTGGATGCCTACACCAAAGGCCTGCGCGATTATGATACCAAGCTGGCCATGGAGGCGATCGTGTTCGCATCGCAATACGACGACAACAAAGCCATCCCTTACCACACCGAAGCGGTGAAAAAGGACTTGATGCCGAAGGCGAAACTCTACAACGCCACCGAGGGCTTCATTCCCGCCGATCTCGAAGGCAAGTCCGTTTCAAAAGCACTGGAGTTTGCCTACAATGATTGGGCGATCGCTACCATGGCCAAGAGTTTGGGCAACGATGAGACCGCGACGGAGTATTTCAAGCGCGGCGGCTACTACCGCCAGTATTTTGACCCCAAGACCGGTTTCATGCGCGGCAAGAAAACCGATGGCAAATGGGTCGAACCATTTACCCCTACCGACTCCAATCACAATACCGGCGAATACACCGAAGGCAACGCGTGGCAGTGGACTTGGTTTGTGCCACACGACGTGCCCGGGCTGATCGAATTGTTCGGCGGGCGCGAGCCATTTGCCGCGAAACTCAACGAGCTCTTTACCACAAGCTCCACCCTGACGGGAGAGGAAATCTCGGGCGATATCACCGGCTTGATCGGGCAATATGCACATGGCAACGAGCCGAGCCATCACATCGCCTACCTTTTCAACTGGGTGGAGCAACCGTGGCGCACTGCTGAAATCACCACTAGAATCATGACGGAATTTTACAAGGCCACACCGGCGGGTGTTATTGGAAACGAGGACGCCGGCCAGATGTCCGCGTGGTTTATCCTGAGTTCGATGGGGATCTATCAGGTGAGCCCGGGAGATCCGAAGTTCTCACTGGGTTGCCCGCTATTTGATGAGGCGCGCGTAGCCTTGCCGGATAGAAAGACCTTCGTGGTGAAGCGGCAGAATACATCCGCGGAGAATCCATACGTCCAGCAAGTGACTCTCGACGGTCAGCCGCTAAAAACTCCGTTCATCACCTATACCGAGATCATGTCCGGCAAAGAGCTGGTTTTCAAAATGGGCGCTCAGAAAACCGTGTTTTGGAAATAGACGAGGCATACGATCCGGATGATGTCCCCGATTTAGGGACTATCCACGACACCATTGCTGGTGTCCATTAACGCACCAGAACCCAAAGCCCTCATGATTTCTCAAATCCTGCGCTCCATCGCATTGTTCCATCTTTATCTCTGCTGTGCGGCATCGGCAGGAATCACCGCGTATGACGGCTTCGACTACGCCGCAGGCGACCTTACCGGTAAAAACGGTGGCACCGGCTGGTCGGGCTCTTATACGGACTCTGGAAACAGCACGATTTACACAAGCCCGGGACTCACTTACATCGGGCTGCCAACCACCGGGGGAGCTTCAAAGACCGCTGACGGAGCAGCCGTGACCACCATCAACTTCCGGGGCTTCGGAACGGTCTACGGGGATGATGAGCCGGAGACCTGGATCAGCTTCCTGGCCCAACGCAATGGAGCTGCCTCCACCGGAACGTTTGCAGGTATTTCATTTTACAATACGGGAGGAATCGCCAGCACCAATTCCGAGGTTTCCATCGCCAACGGGGGCACCAGCGGAGCTTGGCGCATCTTTGACACTGGAACCAGTGTGTCGGCTTCTACTTCGGTAACACCCGCATCTGACACCACTTATTTGCTCGTGGCCCGCATCCGTTGGGGTGCCGGTGCCGGCGGGACGGACGCGGTTTCGCTTTTTGTGAATCCTTCGCTGGGCAGTGCGCCCCTCGTGGCGGACGCCAGCAAAGATGTCGACATGATAAATTTTGACAACGTCCGGATCGCTGGGGCGAATGCCGTGAATTACACCTTCGATGAAATCCGGCTAGGCACCTCCTTCTACGCGGTGACCGGACAACCGGAACCCGTGCCTCCGGTGATCCCGCTCTTCATCACCCGCAACGGCGCGAACTACGACTTCAGTTGGCCAAGCCAGAACGGCAAGGTCTACGATCTTCTGAGCAGCACGAATCTTTCCACCGCGCCTGCGACGTGGGCTGTTTACGACCCGGACGGTGCTGGCGGCAACGACCCTTATGACAACATCATCGATACCGCATCCACCAATGTGCTGAGTGGCGTCGCCGCTTCCGGTCCGGCCCGCTTCTTCGTGGTGGCGGAAAAGCCCGCCGTCCCGGGCTTCTCGGCGGTGGTCCAGAACTTCGGGGTTTCCGGGAACACCTCCACGGAGGGCCTCGCCCGTCTTTCGACAGTGCTCGCTAGCCATCCAAACCATCTCGTGTTGTATTTCGGCATCAACGATGCCTTGAATTCCTCCAAACTCGTCGGCCTCACCACTTATCGCCAGAATCTCACGAATATGGTCAACCAAGCGGTCACCGGAGGCGTCCGGAAGGTTTTTCTGGTCGGCATTCATCCCGTCAACGCCGGTTATGTCGCCTCACGGCATCCAAACCATCCGCAGCTCGCACGACTCCAGGATCACCTCGCCGATTACCATGCCGTGGTCGCTGAGGTTGCCGCGGCGACCGGGGCGATTTTCATCGATTGGCGCGCCCGTTTCCTCGAGGCAAGCCCCGGCACCACCCTCGAAGACGCCACGGCTGATAACATCGATTCACTGCTCCGCTGCGTGGCCAATACCAACGACGACGACGGCGTCCACCTCACCACCACGGGCAACCAGTTTCTGGGCGTCAAGGTGGCCCAGGCGCTCAGTTCGGTGGTGGGCATCGGCGACAAAATTGCCTGCATGGGCGACAGTGTCACTTTTGGCTATCTCATGACCGGTGCCGGGACCGCCACGGGAAACACCTACCCCGGTGTGCTTTCTACGACGTTGAATCCATAGGGCGCCATGAAAACCGGTGACAGGAACCTGTCCCCGTTTTGGGGACTATGTTCCAACTCAATTGTGATGTACCCTACGCCTAGTGTCTGGATCGTTGGAAATGTCTTCAAACCATCCAAATCCGCTTTTTCAAACCCACCATGACAAGCCCATCGACCCCAAACGCCGGAATTCGCTAATCACTATAGCCTTTCTAAAGAACAAAAATCCATGAAACCTACACGCCTCAATCGCTTCGCCGTTCTCACCTCATCGGCATCCACCCTGCTTTCCGCAGGTCAGTCCCGCCAAGGCCGCCTCCGCCGTCTCGCCAGCATTCCTTCGCTGGTCCTTTTCCTCGCCAGCGCA
>JBEDKU010000169.1:0-4275 GCA_041172045.1 Verrucomicrobiota bacterium
CCTTAAAATGTGTTTGCTACCCACAATATTTCCTCCTTGGTGCAGAAGTTGGTAGAGAGTAGATCGCGGGCAGTGTCGGCGCAGGCGTTCTGGGTGAAGTGGACCAGATAGACGGGCGAGCGGCCTTGTTCGTTGAGCTCGGCGACTTTTTCCTGGAGCTGGGTGGTGGAGTATTCGAACTCGAGCGGGACGGGACGCTGGTCGGACTGGACGAGGGTGGTGGGTGCGCCCGTTAGTGTGGTGAGTTGTTTGGAGAAAAACGAGGAGTCGCCGAGGGTGGCGGACATCAGGAGGAAGCGGGCACGCGGTAATGTTAGCAGCGGGATTTGCCAGGCGGCGCCGCGTGAGTGGTCGGAGTAGTAGTGGAACTCGTCCATGATGACGTCGTCAACCGGGGCGTGCGCGCCGTCGCGGAGGGCGATGTTGGCGAGGATTTCGGCGGTGCAGCAGATGACCGGGGCGTCGTGGTTGACGGTGGCGTCACCGGTGATCATGCCGACGTTTTCCGGGCCAAGGACGTGGCAGAGGGAGAGGAATTTCTCGTTGGCGAGCGCCTTGATCGGGACGGTGTAGTAGGAGCGGCGGTCCTGGCAGAGGGATTTGAACTGGAAGGCGAGGGCGACCAGCGATTTCCCGGAGCCGGTGGGGGTGTTGAGGATGACGTTGTTGCCGGCGAAGAGTTCGAGGATGGCTTCTTCCTGGTGGTCGTAGGGCTCGACTTCGGTGGCGGTGAGGTAGTCGAGAAAGGCGTTGAGGATGTCGTCCGGGGATGGGTTTGGAGGGAGGTTTTTTCGGCTGAGCGGGGCGGACATGCACTGAGTTTATCCAGGAAGGGTTTGCCGCAAAGGCGCAAAGGGCGCGGAGGGGCGCAAAGTTGAACAGGATGGCGCCGCGTATTTCAGATCCGGCCAGTTCTCTAATCGCAAGTCGGCGACTTCGGCGACTTCCTCGGCGTTTTGGGTGAGGAGTGCGGCATCATGGATTTCTCCTTAAAAGCCAAGGTGGTGATGGGATTGGTCGAAAAATAGCATTCGCTTTTCCTCGGTTTTCGCGGAAAAGAGTCTCTCGTGACTCTGAAGCTTTCATCATTTTTCGCTTTGTTCCTCGTTCTGGCGTCGTGTGACGAGAAGGAACTCACCCCGACACCCGACATGGAGCCAGGCAAGCGGACTACCCGCGCCGACAGGCCGGCCCGCGACGCTCTGAGCGGCCGGGACAAACTTCGCGCCGCCTTTGACAGTGCGAAAGCGAGGGAGCCGGGAGCCGAGCGGGATCAAGCCATCGCGGAAGTCGCGCGGAAGGCGCTGGAGTCCGCGCCGGACATGGCGGCGGAAATCATCCGTGAATTGTCCGCCGGTGCTGCGGAGAAAGAGGCGCTGATGGACGCCTATATCGGGAAATTGCTGGAGGAGGAAAAATCCGAGGAGGCCTTGGCCTGGGCGGATTCCCTCGGTGACGAGCGCGACATCGCTTCCGCCCGCGGGAAAGTCTTGATCCTGCTTGCTCAGAAGTATCCGGAACAAGCGACACGACTTCTGCCGACTTCCGAATTCGCCACCGGCTCGGTCAGTCCGGTGACGGAGGAGGTGCTGCAAACCTGGGTGCTGAAGAGTCCGGCAGACGCACTCGCCTGGACGACCCGCCTTCCCGCTGGCGAGGCTCGAACGGCGGGTTACCGGATCGCCTTCGCGCAGTGGTTCGACACCGATACAAAATCCGCGCTCACTTGGGTCGCGTCACAAAACAATCCTTCCGTCCGCCAGGAGGCCGTCCACGCCATGATCGGACTCTTCAGCGCCCAACCGGACCCGATTCGTAATTTCATGCTCGAGTCCGCCGATCCGAATCTCCGTTCGGAAATCGAACAAGGCATCGCCGAGGCCAAGCGCAAAGCCGAAGCCGCAGACGCCGTCGTAAATCCGCCCGAACCGGAAGTCGCACCCGCGGAGGAGCCGCAAGCAGAGGAGTGAAATTCCGTTTGGCGAAATCCTCGGCCGGGCAATTTACTGCGTGGCGAGGAATTTCAACACATCCTCGGCCTGCTTTTCAGTCGAGGCGCTGAGGTCGCTCCAGACGAGTTTCCCATCCTTGAAGAGAAACGCCTGGCGCTTGGCGAAACCGAGGGTTTTCGGCACTCCGAAAGCGTCGATGACCTTGCCGTCCGCATCCGCGAGCAGGTCGAAGGGAAGCTTGTATTTGTCCTTGAAGGCCTTCTGAGCGGGCGCCTTGTCCGCGCTCACGCCGAAAATTTTGACGCCCTTGTCCGTCAGTGCCGCGTAGGAATCCCGCAGGCTGCACGCCTGTTTGGTGCAGCCGGGGGTGTCGGCTTTTGGGTAAAAATAGACCAGCGTGAAGCCCTTGGCCGCGGCGTCGGCGAGTTTGACCACCTCGTCGTTCTGATTCACCTGCTCGACGACCGGGATCGCCGAGCCGACGGCAAGCGGCTCGGCCAAGGCGTTGCTGGCGAAAATGCTGGCGGAAACGGCGGTCAGGATCTGCGTGATCGATTTCATCTTGGTCAAGCATACACCATATTCCGGATTGGCAACCTGGAGTTGCGGCGGGCCCGGACGGGGCGCGGGAATCCGATCTTCGGTGCGGGAAATTGTGTCTTGAATCCCTCCCCGGTGAGACTCCATGCTGTCAGCAGACCATGCCAAAAGCCGGTGCCGAGCAAGAAACCATCTATGAGGGAATCCCAGCCTCTCCCGGTATCGCCATCGCTCCGGTGCATGTGGTGGCCCGCGGATTTTCCGCTCCCGATGTCTATGAAATCCCGGAGTCCGAGGTCGGGCGCGAGCAGGAACGCTTCCGCCAGGCGCTGGAAGTCACCAAGCGGCAGTTGATCGAACTGCAAAGCCGCCTGGAGGATCTGTCCGGCGACAACGAGAGCGGCATCTTCGAGGCGCACGTGATGATTCTCGAAGATCGCTCGGTGGTGGACCGCGTGCTGCTCGCCATCGAGAAACGCCAGCAGAACGCCGAATACGCGTTTTACGCGATCATGCAGAATTTCCTCGAGGCGATGCGGCGGATTCCGGATCCCTATCTGCGGGAGCGCACCGCTGACATCGAGGACGTCGCGCAGCGGGTTCTGCGGAATTTCAGCACCGACGGCGACGTCCGCCCGCAAGGACCGGATGGCCAGCATGTGCTGGTCGCCTATGATCTCGCGCCATCCGACACCGCCTCGATGAACCGCCGCAACGTGTTGGGCTTCGCCACCGAGCAGGGTAGCGTCAACTCCCACACCGCCATCCTCGCCCGCGCCTTTGGCATCCCGGCGGTCGTCGGACTGGACGGCGCGGTGATCGACATCATCGCGCTCACACCCTCGATTCTCGACGGCTACACCGGGAAACTGATCCTTCACCCCTCCCTGGAAACCCTCGAACGCTACCGCAGCCTGACGCTGGCCAAGGAAAAAGTCCGCAGCTCTCTCGACGCCATGCGCGGCGCGGCGACCCAGACTGTGGACGGCCGCCCGCTCACGGTTTCCGCTAATATCGAGCTCGTGGACGAGCTATCGCTGGTAAAGCGCAGCGGGGCCAAGGGCATCGGCCTCTACCGCACCGAGTTTCTGTTACTCAACGGCGAGGAAATGCCGGATGAGAAACGCCAGGCGGAGGTTTACACCCGCGTGGCCCGCGAAATGTCGCCGCACACCGTGATCATCCGGACGCTGGATGCGGGCGGCGACAAGCTCCCCGTGGAGCCGCTGACCGATCCGGAGCCTAATCCCTTTCTCGGCTGGCGCGGCATCCGCGTCTCCCTGGCGCGGCCCGCGATGTTCCGCGAGCAGATCCGCGCGGTGCTCCGGGCAAGCGCCTTCGGAAAAGTCGCGTTGATGTTCCCGATGATCTCCGGTCTATCCGAAGTCTGGCGGAGCAAGGATCTCATCCGCCGCTGCATGGACGAGCTGGATACCGAGGGCGTCGCCTTCGACCGCGATCTACCCGTCGGCGTCATGATCGAGGTTCCCGCCGCCGCCATCTGCGCGGATCTGCTGGCACCGGAGGTCGATTTCTTTTCGATCGGCACTAACGATTTGATCCAATACACCGTCGCCGCCGACCGGGTGAACCCCCACGTCGCGGAACTCTATCGGCCCACCCATCCGGCCGTCATCCGCCTGATCAAGCGCACCATCGACGCCGCCACCGACAACGGCATCTGGACCGGGATCTGCGGAGAAATGGCCGGCGACATCCGCCTCACGCCGCTGCTGCTCGGCCTGGGCGTGGAGGAACTTTCCGTCGGGCCCCAGCAGGTTCC
>JBEDKU010000170.1:0-3285 GCA_041172045.1 Verrucomicrobiota bacterium
TGAACGGCTCGTCCAGCAGGATCACGCGCCCGCCTTGGGCCAGCGCTCGGGCGAGGAAAACCCGCTTCTTCTGCCCGCCGCTCAACTCGCCGATCTGGCGGTCCTTGAACTCCCACATCGAGACGCGCCGCAGGCTTTCCTCGACCTTCGCCTTGTCCACCGCACGCGGGATGCGCAGGAAATTCATCGCTCCGTAGCGGCCCATCATCGCCACATCCCAGACACTCACCGGAAACTGCCAGTCCACCTCCTCCGCCTGCGGGACGTAAGCGACGAGATGCTTTTTCAGCACCGCGCGGATCGGCAGACCATTGATCCGGACTGTCCCGGCCCGTGGCTCCACGAATCCCATGATGCTTTTGAAAAGCGTGGACTTGCCGCTGCCGTTCACGCCGACCAGGGCGCAGATCGTGCCGCCGCGGAGATGGAAGGTCGCGTCTTGCAGGGCGAGGTGGCCGTTGGCATAGGCCACCGACACGTCCTCGACATCCAGTCGCGGGAACTCTTCTGGCGGGGTCATTTCGAGTTGAGGAATCCTTTCACGATCGTATCGGCGTTTGCCTCCAACAACTTCAGATAGGTCGGTGCGGGGCCGTCCGTGTCGGTCAGGGAATCCACGTAAAGCACGCCGCCGTAGCGCGCTCCCGTTTCCTTGGCGACCTGCCGGATGGGCTTGTCGCTGACCGTGCTTTCAGAAAAAACCACCGGTATCCGGTTGGTCCGGACGCCGTCGATGACCTGCTTCACTTGCTGCGGGGTGCCTTGGGCATCGGCATTGATGGGCCACAGGTAGAGCTGCCGCAGCCCGTAGTTCTCACAGAGGTAGGAAAACGCGCCCTCGCTGCTGACCAGCCACCGCTGCGCTTCGGGGATTTCGGCCAGCTTCCGGCGGACCGGTTCGTCGAGCGCCTTGATCTTCGCGGTGTAGGTGGCGGCGTTGGTGTTATAGACCGCTTCGTTGGCCGGATCCATCTTCACCAGCGCACGGCGGATGTTTTCCACATAGATCACCGCGTTCGCCGGCGACATCCATGCGTGGGGATTCGGCTTTCCGGTGTAGGGTCCTTCGGAAATACCCACCGGCTTGACGCCTTCCGTGAGGACTGCGCCGGGCACGTCCTTGACGTTGGTGAAAAACTTCTCGAACCAGAGTTCCAGGTTCATGCCATTCCAAAGCACGAGATCCGCGCTCTGCGCCTTCACGATGTCCTTGGGCGTCGGTTCGTAGCCGTGAATTTCCGCCCCCGGCTTGGTGATCGACTCGACCTCCGCCGCATCCCCCGCCACTTCGCGAGCCATGTCGGCGATGATGGTGAAGCTCGTCACCACTTTTTTCTTCCCCGATGCCGCCTGTTTCACTCCCTCACCACATCCGACGACAAGCCCAGCCCACAGACCTAGCGCCAACAGTCGGAAACCTCGCCGCAAGTGAGGCTGGATTTCCCGGACACCAAATTTCATATCCATTCCAATGGCAGATTTCATGTTCGATTCAATGTAGAATATTAGATAAGGCTAAATTCGTGGTCAAAACTTGGTGCTCACGCCAAGAAACGGCGAGTAGTCGGCAGAAGCGTCCGTCAGACCGATCCGGATTCCGCCATCGAGCTGCCAATTGGGCCTCACCAGCCAGGTCATCCCTGTGTTGAAGTAAGCTTCCCAGTCGGAGCCGGATTCCGCACCGCGACTGCTGACCAGTTCGAAAAAGACGCCGGTATGTTCCGTCATCGCATGGCTGGCCGTCGCTGATACCAACCCGACGAGATGATAGTCGCTGTCTTCATTCGTCTCCAGGTCCAACTCCCCCATGACCGCGCAGGACCAGTCAGCCGGCCCGTCGAATGCAAATGGAACAATCAACCCACCCTCGACCTCACGGCTGCCGAGACCGTCGCTGGACGTGGGGAGTTGGATGAAAGGCATCACCGCCATTGACGTCGAACCCTCGTCGTTTCCCCACAGATTGCGTTTCAGGCGGATCTGCAAATCGGCGAATCCTTCGTTACCATCGCGCACTTGAGTGAAGAACGGTGTCACCACTTGGAAATCCGTCGAGTCATCAAGACCGATCTTGGAATTGAGCTGGCCAAGGGAAACATCCCGGTATTTCCCGTCGCGAGTCCACGCGGCGATTTCCATTTCGAACTGAAAATGCCCCGCGTCCACCGTGTGGGTGCTTTCCGTTGTATCGGGTCGATCGGTGCTGATTGGACGCAGTTCTTCCTGCGCGTAAACCGACAAAAATAGAAATGGAAGGATCAATGGCCGCGCCTTGTATTTGCATCGTAAGGTCTTCATTTGACTTGAAATTAGTCTTGGCTAATTTAAATAAACAAGACTAATTTTCAGGGTCGGCGTTTGCCCGTTCAGACGCGGAATCCCCCCTTTTAATCTAGAGGGACGTCGCGGACCGGTGGGAACAAGCCAGACCCCGTCTCACTCGTCCTCGATCTGAAGCCGCCGCGGGCGCTTCAGCGGGATGCCTTCCTCGACGGCCCCGAGATCCAGGCTGTCGAGCACGTTGGTGCTGCGCCGCACGAGTCCCGATTCGGTGGAGATCACCGCAAAACTCGGCACTTCGGTATGGTAGGGATCATCCCCGATGAGCACCGGCTCCTTCGGCCGGACCGGCACCGCATCCAGCGCCGGCATGTTCAGAATCATGTTTTCGGGCGAAATCCCCTCGCTGAGGGCTCCGGAGTGGATCGTACAAAACGGCAGGTTTTCCGTCCCCTTGCGGAAATACTCGGAAACCCCGGTAGAGCGCGAGCGGACGGTCCCCGAGCTGATGTCCTCGACATGCTCCTGACAAAACTGGGTCGCCCGCTGGCCGGAAGTCGAGCATACAGGGACCTCCACCACATCGCTCGGAGGCGTCAATCCCTGCCCGCCGAAGGAAGGCGTGGCGGCATTCATCGTCGCCTGCCACACCGGCATCGCCAGATCCCGGCTGAAAGCGCCGGGATAGACCGGCTCGCCGTTGCCCATCAGGAATCCGGGTCCAAACCCCGCAGGTGACCCGCTTGTTGTAACCAATGAACCACGAATCCGTAAAACCGTGGGTCGAGCCACCCTTGCCCGCACCGTTGAAGGGTTTTTCTAGCAATTCGTCCAAAACGCCCTTCGAACTGCCCCGGTAGAGCGAACCGGCCATCATGCTGTGGACCTGCCATGCCGTCGCCGAATCGATCACCTTCTTCGATGCCGCCGGCTGACGCTGCCGGCGGTAGACCACCCGGCCCGCCGCGTTCTCGACCCGGTCCAGATAAACCAACTCCTCCGGAC
>JBEDKU010000171.1:0-6320 GCA_041172045.1 Verrucomicrobiota bacterium
GGCCTAACCACCGGCCGCACCGCCATCGACCGCGCGAAGCTGGCCACCGTCTTCGCCTGGTGTGCGCTGGAGGACGTCCGCCGCCAGCTTCCTTCCGCCGCTGAAATCCAGAAACGCATGCCCAAGATCAAGGTCCAACCGCTTCCCAAATAACTCCAGAAACCCATGAAAACCCTATCCGCCATATTCTCATCTCCCGCCGCCGAGCCGCTCACGCGGTTGGCCGTTTCCGCTCTCGAAGCCGAGGCCAAGCTCCGCGGCATCCAGCTCACGGTCTCTCACGACGCCCTGCAATCCGCCGAATCCGTCACTTTGACCGCCGGTGAAACGCAGATCTCCACCGACCGCCCGCATCTCATCCGTGAAACTTCGAAACTGTTGGAAGCCGTATCTCCACGTCTTCGTCAGGCTCCGGTCGCCGTCGTCGAAGCCGCACCGGTGGCCACCAAGTTTCTCGTCGGCGTCACTTCCTGTCCCACCGGCATCGCCCACACTTTCATGGCGGCCGAAGCGCTTCTCAAAGGCGCGGCGGCGATGGGCTACACGATGAAGGTCGAGACCCGCGGCTCGGTCGGCGCGAAGAACGAACTCACCGCCGACGACATCGCCCGCGCCGATGCGGTGGTCGTCGCCGCCGATGCGAATGTCGAAACCACCCGCTTCGCCGGCAAGAAGCTGTTGGAGACTGGCACCAAAGCCGCGATCAACGACGCGCAAAGCCTGATCCGCGAGGCGCTCACACTGACTCCCGCCGAAGCCGGAAAACCCAAGCCTGCTGAGAAGCAGGCCCGCACCGGTCCTTACAAACACCTCATGACCGGCGTCTCGCACATGCTACCGCTCGTCGTCGCCGGTGGACTCATGATCGCCCTCGCCTTCGCCGTCGGTGGAATTTACGCCGGTGACGCGAAAGGCACGCTCGGCTGGGCCCTGATGGAGATCGGCGGGAAATCCGCCTTCGCGTTGTTCGTCCCGATCTTCGCCGGATTCATCGCGTTCTCCATCGCGGACCGCCCCGGTCTCACACCCGGCCTGATCGGCGGAATGCTCGCCGCCAGCCTCGGTGCGGGTTTCCTCGGCGGCATCGCGGCCGGCTTCATGGCCGGTTATTTCACCCGCTGGTTGAATGGCGCGCTCAAGCTGCCCGACCAGCTGGCAGGTTTGAAGCCCGTACTGCTGTTGCCGCTCATTTCATCGCTCGTCATCGGCCTAACCATGATCTACATCGTCGGCCCGCCGGTGAAAACCATCATGGACTCCGTGTCCGCGTGGCTCAACGCCATGCAAGGCAGCAGCGCGCTCCTGCTAGGTCTGATCCTCGGCGGCATGATGGCCTTCGACATGGGCGGCCCGATCAACAAGGCGGCCTATACCTTCGCCGTTGGACTCGTCGCCGCGAAAATCTACGGTCCGATGGCGGCGGTGATGGCCGCCGGGATGGTGCCGCCGTTAGGAGTCGCGCTCGCCGCTACCTTGTTTAAAAACCGCTTCACCGCCGACGAACAACAAGCCACCAAGGCGACAGCCGTGTTGGGAATTTCCTTCATCACGGAGGGCGCGATTCCCTACGCCGCCGCCGATCCGTTGCGGGTCATTCCCTGCACCGTCGCCGGGGCTTCTGTCGCCGGGGCGATCTCGATGGCGGTGGGTTGCAAGCTGCTGGTTCCCCATGGCGGGATCTTCGTTCTAGCAATCCCCAACGCCATCAACCACACGCTCGGTTATCTCATCGCCATCGTCGCAGGGACGCTCGTGACCACCGCGATGTTGTTCATCTTCAAGAAGCCTCAGCCCGCCGTCATCGCGGAACCCATTCTCTCCTAACTCACTAAAAACCCATGAAATTAAAATTACTTCTTTCGCTCATCTTCACCGCTCCGCTCTTCGCCGAAGGCTCGTCCTGGCTGGAGAACGACCGTCTTACCGGTGACTGGGGAGGCGTCCGGACCGCCCAGGAAGAGGCGGGATACAAGTTCTTCGCCTATTACAACGCGATCTTCGCCGCCAACGTCGATGGCGGTAACAGCACCGACTCCAGTTATGCGGGTGATCTTTTTATCGGTGCGGAACTTGATCTGGAGAAGATCTTCGGCTGGGACGACACCAAGTTTGTCCTATCAGGAATCGACCGCGCCGGACGAAGCATTGATGAGGCTGTCGGCGGCCAATACAGCGTGATGCAGTGCGTCGGCGGCCAGAACGCCTTCCTTTACAACATCACCCTGGAGAAGAAGTTTTTCGATGACACGCTGTCCGTGAAACTCGGCCGGATGAGTGCGACGGATGATTTTGTCGGCTCGCCCTACTATGGATTCTCGGTGAACAACGCGGTAAACGGCCAGATCCGGGCGGCCTTGTTCGACGGCGTGATGAGTTCCTATCCATTTCCCGTGTGGGGTGGGCGGGTGAAGTATGATCTGAACGACGAGGCCTACGCGATGCTCGGTGTCTTTCAAAACCCCACCGACATGTTCGACCGCGACACCCAGGGCGTGGACTTCAATTTCGAGAGTGGCGACGGCGTTTCGATTTTCACCCAGGGGAACTGGAACCCGAAATTCGACGACCGGCCCGCCCATTTTTACGCGGGGATGAATGTCGCTTTTTTCGAGATGGACGAGTTCAACAGCACGGACACGCGCGACCAGTTCGTGCGTTTCTACGGCCACGCCGACTATCAGGTCTGTGCCGAGTCGCCGGGCAGTGAGGAAGGACTCGTGCTGTTCGCGACGCTGGGCTACTCGCCGTTCCAGGATGCGGCGATCATTCCGGTGCAGTCCACTTTCGGCGCGAACTATGAAGGACTTTTCCCCGGCCGTGAAAAGGACAACACCGTGTTCTTCGCGACGTATGGAAATTTCAGCAACGACTACACCGCCCAACAGGTGAACGCCGGCGCGGGCAGTCCGGAATATGAACTGGTGCTGGAAATCGGTCACCGCTTTCAAGTCACTCCGGCCGCTTACATCCAGCCGGACATCCAGTACATCGTCCACCCGGGCGGCACCGGGGACATCCCGAACGCGCTGGTGATCGGCTTCCAATACGGCGCGAGTTTCTGAGCAGGAACTCCCGGAAGAGGTAACGCATAGGACCATGGTCCGATACCTGTGCGGCGGGGTCTCTGGTAGGGGTTCATGGTGATGGAGCGGCGGGTCGGATCTGGATTCGATCGAAATCCAACCGCTTGTTTCTCCAGCTCCTCTCTGAGATCCTCCCATCCATGAACTGCGGCATTTCATCCCGTCTGGCTGATTTCGTTCCGGCCATCGGCTGGCTGCGCGGCTATCAGGCGGACTGGTTGCGCGGTGATGTCGTCGCCGGGATCACCTTGGCGGCCTATCTGATGCCTGCCGGCATCGGCGATGCCTCGTTGGCCGGTCTGCCGCCCGCGGCGGGGCTCTACGCGTGCCTTTTCGCCGGCCTCGTCTTCTGGCTTTTCAGCAGCTCGCGGCATACGACGGTCACCGTGACCTCGGCGATTTCCCTGCTCGTCGGCTCCACTCTCGGCCCCATCGCCGGTGGGGATCCCGCGCACTACGCGGCCATGGCGTCCGCCACCGCGGTGATGGTCGCGGTCCTCGCGGTGATCGCGCGGTTGTTCCGTGCGGGTGCGGTGGTGAACTTCATTTCGGAGTCCGTGTTGATCGGGTTCAAATGCGGCGTGGCCCTCTATCTGGCGAGTTCGCAACTGCCGAAGCTCTGCGGCATCAAGGGTGGCCACGGCGATTTCTGGGAGAAATCCGCTGATTTCATCCGGCACGCGGAGAACACCAATCCGACCTCGCTCGTGATGGGCGTCGCGGCGTTGGTCGTGCTGTTTCTTGGGAAAAAATTCCTGCCGCGCATCCCCGTCGCTCTGGTCGTGGTGATCGCCGGGCTGCTGATCGGTGCGAACTTCGACCTCGCCGGGCGCGGGGTGAAAACGCTCGGCGAGGTGCCGCAGGGGCTGCCGCCGTTAGGCATTCACGGCCTGGAACGCGGCGATCTGAACAGCCTGCTGCCGCTGGCGATGGCCTGCTTCCTGCTAGGCGCGGTCGAGACCGCGGCGATCGGCCGGACCTTCGCCCGCAAGCACGGCTACCGGCTCGACAGCAACCAGGAGTTCCTTGCCCTCGCCGGAGCGAACCTCGCCGCCGGCCTTGGTCAGGGCTTCCCCACCAGCGGCGGCATGTCGCAGTCGCTCGTGAACGAATCCAGCGGCGGGCGCACTCCGCTTTCCGGATTCATCGCCTCGCTGCTCATCCTCGTGGTGATCCTTTTCCTATCAGGGGTATTGCGCTACCTGCCGCATCCCGTCCTCGCCGCCATCGTGCTGATGGCGGTCACCGGACTCTTCAATTTCGCCGCGCTCAGGCACATGTGGAAGATCAGCCGCAGCGAGTTCGCCATCGCCATCGCCGCGCTGCTGGGCGTGCTTGGCTCGGGACTTTTGATGGGGGTGCTCATTGGGGCCATTCTGTCGATCCTGCTGCTGCTCCGCCGGGCGATGGCGCCGCACACCACCGAGCTTGGCCGTGTCGCCGGCACGGATTATTTCGCCGACCGCATCCGCCACCCAAGCAACCAGCAGGTGCCCGGAGTCTTCATTTTCCGCTGTGATGGAGGGATTTTCTATTTCAATACCGAGCACGTCAGTGACCGGTTTTTCGAGTTGTTGGGAAAGCGGGAGGATAAGGTGACGCTTGCCATATTTCTGATGGGCACCGTGCCCATGCTTGACATGGCGGGCGTCGAATTCCTCACCGAGCTGCGTGAAAGTCTCAAGAAACGCGGCATCGAGCTGCGTCTCGCGGAGGCCCACAGCACCGTGCGCGAGATCCTGCGCCGCAGTGGTTTCGAGCAACACTATGGCCCGATCGAGCCGGACCAGACCATCGCCACCATTCTCCAGAAGATCTCGGAACCCACCCAATCCACCGGCTGACCCGATGATCCCGCGGGTCGGGCAGGCGTCGTCGCCGTTCTTCCGTTGAGGGAACGCCTGCGGGCGAACGGATTTCAGCGAAACGCGGGAATCGACAGCGGCGCTCGTTGCGCTAGCTTTCCGGCGGATGAATTTGAAGGAACTCGGCTGGAACCCGGAATTGGAAACTGCCATGGCGGCCTA
The DNA here is from genome assembly GCA_041172045.1 of Verrucomicrobiota bacterium. Classification (GTDB taxonomy): domain Bacteria; phylum Verrucomicrobiota; class Verrucomicrobiia; order Verrucomicrobiales; family Akkermansiaceae; genus Luteolibacter. The sequence goes on from JBEDKU010000171.1 coordinate 5,111, forward strand.
CGCCGGAAAGGGCTGGGTCCCCGCGCGCCTGATCCGCGAGACGGTCATCAATTACGGTGCCTTCCTGAACGGCGGCGAGGAAATCGACGTGATCCTCTGCGGCCGCGTCTGGCACGAGGCGACTTGCGACGCGGATCTGCCCGCCGTCGGCGATTGGGTGATGGTCGAGCTCGGCGATGAGAACCAGCCGCACATCATCCGCGCCACGCTGCCCCGGCGCACGTGTTTTTCCCGGAAAATGCCCGGCAACAGCTCGCAGGCGCAGGTCATCGGCGCGAACATCGACTACGTCGCAGTGGTCACCGACGCGGGCCCGGATTTCAACATCCGCCGAATGGAGCGCTACTTCATGCTCATCGGCCGCAGTGGCGCGAAGGCCGTCGTATTGGTGAACAAAGCCGACCTTTTTCCCAAGGAACAAAGCCAGCAAGCCGCCGCGGAAATCGCCGCACTGTGGGACGGCGCGACTGTCCACGTCACCAGCGCTCTGAATGGCGACGGCCTCAAGGTCCTCAAGAAATACCTCAAAAAAGGCATCACCATGTGCGTCGTCGGCTCCAGCGGCGTCGGCAAGTCCACCCTCGTCAACCAGCTCTACGGTGAGGAATGGCAGTGGACCAGCGAGTGCAACGAGACCACCGGCAAGGGCCGCCACACCACCACCTCCCGCGAGCTCGTCCCGCTGCCCGGCACCGGCATGCTCATCGACAATCCCGGCATGCGGGAAATCCAGATGTGGACCGACGAGGCCACCCTGCGCGACAGCTTCGCCGATGTGGACGCGCTCACCGCCGACTGTAAATTCTCCGATTGCAGCCACCGCACCGACGCCAAGTGCGCCATCCGCGCCGCCGTGGAGGCAGGCACGCTCGACCTCGCGCGGTATGAAAATTTCCTCAACCTCGAGAACGAGATCGCCGCGTTGCGAAAACGTTCCGAAAAACGGCAGATGGCCGTCGAGCGCTGGGCCAAGCGCAACAGCGTGAAAGCCCGCAATCTTGCTGATAGGATCCAGTTGGAAAAGGACCACCGCGGGGATCTTTGACGTGGCGGGAGGACCTTGAGAAATCGTTTTAACCTAAAGAGGAAAATGGAACGATCGCCAGAACGCGGCAAGTGACCTAATCTCTAGGTCATGGATGCTCCGGCGACCTTGATTTGCGCTAACCCTGTGGGTGAGTCGCCCCCCCTCAATCCCCACCTGCAATCT
>JBEDKU010000172.1:0-4313 GCA_041172045.1 Verrucomicrobiota bacterium
GATGCCTGCGGAAAGCGCTGTCATCATCACGGGGACGAAGCGTTCCAAGGTGCCACGGATGACCATCTTCTTGGTGAAGTTCTCGCCCTCGTGCTGCATGAGATGCAGGTAGTGGGAGATCAGCATGATGCTGTTTCTAGCGGCGACACCGGCCACGGCGATGAAGCCGACGAGGGTGGCGATGCTGATGTTGTCGATCTTCCACCAGGTGAAGGCGAGCGCGCCGGCGAGGGCGAGCGGCAGATTGAGCATCACCTGGAGCGCGAGCGAAAGGCTGCGGAAATAGCCGGTTAGCAAGACGACAATCACGCCGGTGATGACGCCGAAGAGGATGAGGATCCGCTTGGAGGCTTCCTCGCGGGCGAGGTATTCGCCCTCGAAACGCAGACTGTAGCCTTGCGGCAGGACGACTTTTTCGGCGACGGCTTGCTGCCAGTTTTTCACCAGCGATTCGAGATCGCGCTCGCCGGTATTCGCGCCGATGACGATGCGGCGCTGGCCGTTCTCGCGGTTGATGACGTTGGGGCCGTTGACCTCGTGGACATCGGCGACGAGGGAAAGCGGGAGGTGGCGGCCGTTCGGCGCTTCGATGAGGAGCTCGCCGATTTTTTCCGGCCAGGTGCGCCAGGATTCCGGCAGGCGCATGACGAGTTCCACGGTGGCTTCTCCCTCGCGGAGCTCGCCAAGGATATTGCCGCCCAACAATCGCGAAACCTGCTGGTTGATCGAGCCGGGCGCGAGGCCCTCGCGGCGGGCTCGCTCGCGGCTCACCTCGATGCGGATCTGCGGGATGGGGACCTGGGCTTCCAGGTTCACGTCGGTGAGGCCGGGGATGGCCTGGCCGGCTTCTTTGACTTTCGTTCCGAGGCGGCGGAGCGTGTCGAGATCCGGCCCGTGGATTTTCACCGCGATCTTGGCGGAGACGCCGCTGAGCATGTGGCTGAGGCGGTGGCCGATGGGTTGGCCGACGTTGACGAAGGTGCCGGGCACGCCTTTGAGCTTCTCGCGGATCTCGGCAAACACTTCCTCGCGGTGGCGGCCGCCTTCGTGGAACTCGACGTCGAATTCGTTGACGGAGACGGGCATGACGTGGTCGTCACGCTCGGCGCGGCCGGCGCGGCGGCCGACGGTTTTGACTTCGGGGATTTGCAACAACAGCTCGACGGCTTTTTTGCCGACCTCATTCGATTGTTTCAACGAGGTGCCCGGCGCGCTGGCGAAGGAAATGGTGGCGCTGCCCTCGTTGAAGGTCGGCAGAAACTCCTTGCCCATGCCCGGATAGAGCATGCCGGCGGCGACCACCAGTAGGATCGAGAACGCCACGACGACCAGCGGCGCCTTGAACGCGGCCTTGAGGAAGGTCACGCGGGTGATGAATTTCAATCCCCGCACGAGCTGACCGTCGCGGTGCTCGTGGCCTTCCTTCGGCTTCAGCAGGAACGAACACAGCACCGGAATGACGGTGAGGGAAACGACGAACGACGCGGCCATGCTGACGATGGTGGCGATGGCGATGGGGTGGAACAGGCGGCCTTCCAATCCGGCCAGACCTAACAAAGGCATGAACACCAGCACGATGAGGACGGTGGCGTAGAGAATGCTGGAGCGGACCTCGCTGGAGGCGGTGGCGATGACTTCGAGCCGCGGTCTGGGAGCGGGCAGCGCGGCGTTTTCCCGCAGGCGGCGGAAGACGTTTTCCACATCGACGATGGCGTCGTCCACGACCATGCCGATGGCCACGGCGATGCCGCCGAGTGTCATGCTGTTTACGCCGGTGCCGAACCATTTGAAGGCAATCAAGGTGATGGCGAAGGACAGCGGAATGGCGGTTAGCGTGATGAAGGTGGTGCGCAGATTCAACAGGAAAAGGAACAGGATGATCGTCACCATGATGGCGCCGTCCCGAATGGCTTCCTTGAGATTGCCGACGGCGTGCTCGATGAAATCGCCCTGGCGGAAAAGAATGCCGGCCTCGACGCCGGGCGGCAGGCCGGGACGGAGTTCTTCCAGCGCCTTCTCGATGGCAGCGGTGAGTTTCAAGGTGTCGAAGCCGGGTGCCTTGTCGATGCTGAGCACGACGCCGGCGGTTTCCTGTTTGTCGCCCTCAAAGGCGATGGCGGCGTCTCCGCGCATGGTGGCGACGCCGAATTTCACGGTGGCCACATCGCCGATGGTGATGATGCGGTCGCCGGCATGTCTTATGGCGGAGGCGGCGATGTCCGCGGGATCCGCGGTCATGGCGAGATTTCTAACCATGATTTCGCGCGGGCCGGACTGGAGGTAGCCGCTGGTGTCGTTTCCGGCGGATAGGGTGACGGCTTTTTCCAGCTCCTCCAACGTCACGCCCTCGGCCTGCATCCGGAGCGGGTCCGGCTCGACGTGCACCTGCTTCACGCCGCCGCCGATGGCGAGGACTTCGGCGACACCGGGGATGCTCTGCAAACGGCGGGCGACGTCGAGCTCGGCGTAGGTGCGGAGGTCCATCGGCGCGATGGAGCCATCCTTGGAACGCAGGCCGACGAGCAGGATTTCCCCCATCAGTGAGGAAACCGGCGTCATGCCCGAAGTGGCGCGTGCGGTGAATTTGACCGCTTGCAGGCGCTCCTGGACAAGCTGACGCGCCTTGTAAATATCGGTGCCCCAGGCGAATTCGACAAACACGAGCGAGAGGCCGACGTCGGAGTTCGAGCGCAGCCGGTCAAGCCCGCCGACGCCTAACAGCGCGTTCTCCAGCGGGCGGGTGACGAGGATTTCCACCTCCTCGGGCGCGAGACCGGGGGCCTCGGTGAGCACGGTGACGGTGGGCTTGGTCATGTCCGGCAGGACTTCCACGGGAAGCTCGCTGCCGGTGCGGATGCCTAGCAGCAGTACGAGCAGTGCCAGCGCGAGGACGAGCACGCGGTTCTTCAGCGAGAAGCGGATGAGGTAGTTGAGCATCGGAGCTTAGGCTTTGGCGCGAGGGCGGAAAAAGAGGGGCGAGACCAACAACAGGAGGAGCAGCACTCCGCAGGCGATGGATAGAAAAAGGACGAGCATGTTTGACGGCCCGTGATCATGGCCATGGCCGTGGTCGTCACCGGTGGTTGCCGCGATTTCCTCGGCGGACATCTCGGTGCCGTCTTCCTTGTGGGGATGGCCGTGGGCGGCATCGAGCGCTTCCTTGAGCGAGGCGCTGCCTTTTCCGGCGAAGGAGAGCGAGTAGGCGCCTTTCAGCACGACTTCATCGCCGGGGAGCAGGCCTGAAAGGATTTCAACGCGGTCGCCCGCGATTTCCCCGACAGTGACGGGCACGCGGACGAAGGCGTTTTCCAGTTCATAATCCTTGATGAAGACGAAACGGTTCGAGCGGTCGCCCTGCAAGGCGTCGCGCGGGATGCTGGTGACGGCCTCGCGCTTCGAGGTGACGAGGGAAAGCTCGGCGCGCATGCCGGGACGGATCCGGTTGCCGGGATTGGGAATCTCGAAAATCGCCTCGATGCTGGACTTGATCGCATCATCGCCGACACCCAGCCGGAGGAATTTCGCGGTGATGATCTCGTTTCCGGTGGCAGGGACCTTGACCTTCGCCGTGAGGCCGTCGGTAAGGATGGCGGCTTGGTGCTGGGGCACGCGGGCGATCGCCCAGACTTGGGAGAGATCGAGAATTTCCATCAGCTCGCGGTCCGGCTCGACGGGGCCGCCGAGGTGGAGCTCGGAGCGGATGATGAGTCCGCTAGCCGGAGCCTTGAGGTCGATGACGGGCGGCGGACCGCCGGGTTGGCGGCTTTCCACGCGGCCGAGAACCTGGTCTTTTTCCACGAATTCGCCTTCGTGGGCGAGCACGTCCACGGTGCGGCCGGCGATGCGGCTTGATAGAACGGAGTGGCTTTCGCAGGTGTGCTCGATTTCCCCGAGCACGAAGATGGAGCGCTCGAAATCGGTTTCCTCGACCTGGACGGTTTCGATACCGAGGTTGGCGACGCCGCCGGCATCGAGGACGACGGTGTTTTCGTTGCGGGGTGGAGTCTGGGCGGCGGCCGTGACGGCGAGTGCTAGAATGAGAGAGAGGAGTTTCATGAATCGAGTGATGGTTAGTTTTTACCAAGCGCGGTCTCGTGGCGGACGCGGGCGAGGTGGAATTCACGGAGCGCGTCGAGTTTCGCGACGGCGAGCTGGAGGCGTTTTTCGCGCGAGCGGAGGACGGACTGGAGTTCGCCCTGGCCGTTGCGGAAGGCGGTTTCGGCGAGGGTGGCCTGTTCGGCGGCGAGCGGGAGCAGGGTGTCGTTGATCTCGGCGATCATTTTCGCCCATTCCTGCATCTCAGTGCGTGCGGT
>JBEDKU010000173.1:0-4215 GCA_041172045.1 Verrucomicrobiota bacterium
GTGGTGGTTTTGAATACCCCTTGGAAACCCGCCTCTGGTCTCGCGCTCGCCGGAGTGGCGCTCTACGTCGCGGGAAATTTTTTCAACGACTGGATGGATCGTGGCTGGGATGCGAAGCACCGGCCGGAGCGCGCCCTGCCGCGCGGGCTGTTTCCGGCGGGACTCTACGCCGGGCTTGCCGCGGCGTTTGGACTGCTAGGTGTGGGGCTGGCCGCAACGGTGGACACGCGCTGCGCGATCGTCGCGGGAATCGTCGTCGCCAGCATCTGCATTTACACGGTCTGGCACAAGCGGAGCGCGTGGGCGGTGATCCCGATGGGATTTTGCCGGGCACTGCTGCCGGTGATGGGATTTGCGGCGTTTCCCCCGGACCCGTATGGCATCTGGCCGGCGGCGGCCGGGCTTTTCTGCTACATCATGGGGCTTTCCCTCAGCGCGAGGTATGAGTCGATGGCGGAGCCGCCACGCCAGGTCGCGGTCATGGCACGGGGACTTCTGCTGGCGACGGCCATTCTGATGGCGTGGCAGCACAAAGGATTCCAACAAGGTCTTCTGCTGGCCATGGTGGGGGCGACGCCCTATCTGATCTGGACGGGCGTGTGTCTGAAATTCAGGCGGAAGCCGGTGTCCGCGCTGGTTTCCGGATTGCTGGCCGGGATTCCGCTGGTGGACTGGATGCTGCTGCTGCCGGTTTTCCTGTCGCTGGCCGCGGACGGCGCGGGCTGGAGCGGATTTGCCATCGCCTGTTTCGCCATCCCTCCTCTCGCCTTCCTCTCCGCGCTGTTCCTCCAAAGACTCGCGCCCGCGACTTGATCCGGACTTGCGGCGCGGCCCTTCCCGCGTTCCACTCCGCCCACGCATGAGCATCGCAGACAAACAGGAACTCCTTCTGGAGGAACTCTCCCTTTTCCAGGACTGGACGGAACGCTACGAATACGTGATCGATCTCGGGAAAAAACTCGCGCCCATGGATAACTCCGCGAAGACGCCGGAGCACCTGATCAAGGGCTGCCAATCGCAGGTCTGGATCGACGCGACCTACGAGGGCGGCAAGGTCCATTTCGCGGCGGATTCGGATTCCGTGATCACCAAGGGCATGATCGCGCTGTTCGTGCGGGTGCTCAGCGGCGAAAAACCGGATGCCATCCTCACCGCGGACATGAGCTTCATCGACCGCACCGGGTTGAAGGAGCACCTTGCCCCCACCCGCGCCAATGCCTTGACTCTAATGGCCAACCAAATGAAACAACGCGCACTCGAATTCGCCTCCCGATGATCCTCGCCTCCCTCCTTGAATTCCATTGGCTCGCCGATCCCCAGGCCTGGGGCGCGCTGCTCACACTGACGTTGTTGGAAATCGTGCTCGGCATCGACAACATCGTCTTCATCTCCATCCTCGTCGACCGCCTGCCCGAAGAGCAGCGGAAAAAAGGCCGCCTCATCGGCCTGACCCTGGCGATGGGCGCGCGGATGCTGCTGCTGCTTTCCATCACCTGGATCATGAGCTTGCAGAACTCGATTTTCGAAATCCCGATCCACCCGACGCTGTGGGACATGATGCCGAAAGCGGCGGAACACGGCGGCATGCTCGGCTTCTCGTGGAAGGACCTAATCCTGCTAGGCGGCGGGTTTTTCCTCATCTGGAAATCCACCAAGGAAATCCACCACAACCTGGAAGGCCACCAGGAGGAAACCATGACCAGCAAGGCCAAGGCCAGCTTCGGCGCGGTCCTAGTGCAGATCGCGATGATCGACATCATCTTCTCGCTGGACTCGGTGATCACCGCCGTGGGCATGGTGAACGATCCCACCCGCGTCTCGCTGATGATGGTGGCGGTGATGATTTCCATCGGCGTGATGATGCTGGCGTCCGGGGCGATCAGCGGCTTCGTCTCGCGTCACCCGTCGGTGAAAATGCTGGCGCTGTCCTTCCTGATACTCATCGGCACCGCGCTGATGGCGGAGGCGATGCACTTCCACATTCCGAAAGGCTACATTTACTTCTCGATGGCGTTCTCACTGCTCGTCGAGCTGCTCAATCTCAAGCTGCGCGCGAAATCGCCACCGCCGTCCGCCGCGGAAATCTGAGCCGCTCCGCGGAATTAATTTTCACCACCATCCTCCCATGTCACGCCTCGCCCTGCTCCAATCCGGCACCTTCGCCACCAAGGCGGAATCCTTCGACCACCACGAAAAGCTCATCCGCCAGGCCGCGGCCGGCGGGGCGAACATCGTCGTCACCCAGGAACTCTTCCTCACGCCGTATTTCTGCACCGTCGAGGATCCCGCACTCTTCGACCTCGCCGATCCCCTGCCCGGCCCGGTCACCGACCGCCTCGGGAAACTCGCCGGCGAGCTCGGCATCGTCCTCGTTTCCTCGCTGTTCGAACACCGCGGCCCCGGCCTCTATCACAACACCGCCGCCATCCATGATGCCGACGGCTCGCTGATGGGCCTCTACCGGAAAAGCCACATCCCGCAGGACCCCGGCTTCGAGGAGAAATTCTACTTCACCCCCGGTGACAGCGGCTGGCCGGTGTGGGACACCAAGTTCGGAAAAATCGGCGTGCTCATCTGCTGGGACCAGTGGTATCCGGAAGCCGCCCGCCTGATGGCCCTCGGCGGCGCGCAGCTCCTCGTCTATCCAACCGCCATCGGCTGGCTGCCCGAGGAAAAGCCCTCGCTCGGCGATGCGCAGCACTGCGCCTGGGAAACCGTCCAGCGAGGCCACGCCGTCGCCAACGGCTGCTACCTCGCCGCCATCAACCGCACCGGCCGCGAGGGCGAGACCGAGTTCTGGGGCCGCTCCTTCATCGCCAATCCCTATGGCGAACTCGTCGCCAAAGCCTCCACCGAAAACGAGGAAATCCTCTATCACGACATCGACCTGCAAGCCGTCGAGGACTTCCGCCGCATCTGGCCCTTTTTCCGCGACCGGCGCATCGACGCTTACGGCGATTTGACGAAGCGCTGGCGGTCCTGAATTTTACCATCATGCGCCTCCTCATCATCGAAGACAACGCGCCGCTTCGTGATGCGATCGGCCAGTTCCTCAGAGAGGCTGGCTATCTGGTGGACACCGCGGCCACCGGCGACGAAGGCCTGTGGGCGGCGGATGGCGGCGGCTACCATTTGATCCTTCTCGATCTGATGCTGCCGAATCTCGACGGCATGGAAATCCTGCGGCGGCTGCGGGCGAAGGAAAACCCGGTGCACATCATGGTCATCAGCGCGCGCGACGGACTGGAAGACCGCCTGGAAGCGCTGGACGCCGGGGCCGATGACTATCTGGTGAAGCCATTCCCGCTGGCGGAACTGCTGGCACGCGTGCGCGCCCTGCTGCGGCGGCATTTCACCAAGAAAAGCCCCCGGATGCGCGTCGGTGATCTGGAACTCGATCCCATGCGTCGGACGGTCGAGCGCGGTGGCCGGGCGGTGGAGCTGACGGCGCTGGAATACCGGTTGCTGGAATACCTTTTCTACCGGAGCGGCGAGGTGGTTTCCCGCACCGCGATGTGGGAACACGTGTTTGAAGACAGCACCGGCGGCAGCAGCAACGCGGTGGACGTTTACATCGGCTACCTCCGCAAGAAGCTCAACGCCGGGGACTTACCCGACCTCATCCAGACCCGCCGAGGACAGGGCTACATCCTGGAGGATCCGGCGGCATGAGGACACCTTCGCTCCGACGGACCTTGCTGCTGCGCTGCGGCATCGGCGTGGGAATCCTGCTCTGTCTCCTATCGACCGGTACCTACCTGATTGTTCGTCACGGCCTGTTTCGCGAGCTGGACCGGTCGATCACCCAGACCGCCGCCTTGCTTTCCAACCAAGTGGAGTTGGAAAACGGGACGATCACCTTTGAATGGCAGGAAGGACTCGGCACGAACCAAACGCTGAGAGACGAAGGGCTTTTCCAATTCTGGAACGAGGCAACCGGGGATACCACCCGCTCCACCCGCCTGCTCGGACGGGACTTGCCGAAATTTCACGGCGAACACGGGACGCCGCTTCTCCGAGACATCAAACTGAACGGCAGCCGTCGCCAACTCCGCGCCATCGGCATGAGGATCTATCCGTTCGTCACGCCGGAGGAGGTGGAACGCATGAAATCCAGCGGAAGCATCGCCGACCCCAAAAGCCTGCCCCATGTCCTGGTCGTCGCCCGGGACACGAACTCCATCCACCGGGTCCTGAACCGCACCGGCGTGGTTC
>JBEDKU010000174.1:0-4274 GCA_041172045.1 Verrucomicrobiota bacterium
ACGGCGGCGAGGTCGAAATTCACGTTCCAATCCCATCCGGTGGAGCCGCCCGCGCCGTGGTTGCTGTGGACGTAGTTCCAGTCGGTGGCGGGGTTGCTGGTGGCGACGTTATAAACAAGAGGATTGGGCAGTTCCTGTGTGTAAACGTCCCACAGATAGGCGTTGAAATAATCATCGCCGTGACGGAACTCCCGCGCGGTGCGGTCGGGCGTGCCGATTTCCCAGGCGATGCTGGTGCCCGGATGGCTGACGTTCCAGGTGATGTTGCCCTGCGCGTTGGTGCCGCCGGCGGTGACGGTGACCGCGGTTTTTGTGAACTCGCCGACCACGCCGTCGGTGAAGGCGTAGAGCGTGTAACTGCCGGGCCGGACGGCGGGGATGGTGAAGTTTCCGGAGGCATCGGCGCGGGTCCAGTATTGATAGCCCTTGCCCTGGAACTGCCAGTTGCCGCTGGTGTCCTCCGCCGCCGCCAGACCGATGTTCGCATTGGCTCCGGTGATGGCGGGCTTGAGCGGATCGTTCACCAGCAGACGCCCGCTGACGGTGCCGCGGCCGGACGCGGCGGGGTGGTCGGTGGTGGCGAGCCATGAGTACGGCCAGGCGGCTTTTTCGGCGGTGACCTGGGCTTTCGCATCGGCCCACAGCGCGTCGCCGGCATTGCTGGTGGCGGTGGTGGAATTGCAATACAAGAGGAAGGGCCCGTAAATTTTCCGCCATGACTCGCCTTCAGCGACGCTGGTGCCGGATCCTTCGTAATGATTCCGGCCGAAGTGCATGAGGATGTAACTCTCGGAACTGGTGAGGTCCTGCTTGGTCGGGCCGTCGTTGAAATAATCGTGCCCGCCGAGCACGAACCAGACGCCTTTTTTCGCGATGTTGCTGGCATGGCCCCAGGTGCCGATCTCGGAATAGCGGGCGGAGTAGGAATATTTTCCGTCGTAGAGTCCGGCGCGCACGCCGGTGGTGAGCTTGACGATCTCTCCGATGCCGGTGGGCTGCGCCTGCTGATAGTCGTAGTAGGACGGCATTTCCCAGTTCCGGGCGGCATCCACATAGGCGCGCTCGAAGGTGAAAGTGGTAGCACTTCGCGGCAGTTTCCAAACGATGCGCCACTCCCCGACCGACGCCGCCGGGTAGGTGTTCGGGTGGTCGAGAATCGCGAAGGCATACAGTCCGGTGTCGCCGCGGCGGAGGACGTAGTGGAGATCGATGTCAAAAACGTGCTTGTAGCCGGCGGTCGCGTTCCAAGTGCGCTTGCAGGAGATTTCCACATGGTCGGTGGTGCTGGAAACCAGCGAATAAACACAACCGCTCGGCTGCTCGTAGGACGTGCCGCCGTCCATGGAGTAGTAAATGGGATTGGCCGGATCCACCATCTGGACGCCGTTGAGCTTGTAGGAGGTGATCTTGCCGGAGGCCTTGTTGATGATCGCCTCGATCACGCCGTTGTTGAGTGTGACCGTCGTGGAGGTGGTCGCGAGCGTAACGTTCGCGCCGACACCGGCCGCACCGCCGCCGGCGTCATTGGCCTGGAGAAAACCCGCCAAGCCCAATACCAAGGCAAGCAAACGCAGAAAGACGGATCTGCGGTCAGATCGCCGGACGGAATTGGGTCGATTCGTCTCGAAAAACATGGATTTGAAAAAATACATGCGTCGCGCGGGTTTGGACAGGTGCCATTTGGGGTAATTTACAAACCTCAGGAATGATCTCGCAAACCCGGCGATGGGAGCGGCTACTTCGCGCCGGCTTTCCACTCGCGAACCACTGAAACCTTGGCGGAGCTGCGGCCGTTGGTCGAGAGGCCGCCCTGACCGCCGGTGGTAGCGGTCTTGATGATCTCGGTTTCCTCCCGGAGCATGACCGGATAGATAAGCGACAGCCAGAATTTCCCGGACTCGATGGTCACGTCCTCGTCGGTGAGGCTGCCGTTGAAATCAGGGAAGCGCTTGCGCGAGAAGTCGCCATTGACCGAGAAGACCCCGCACGGGTGGCCGTTGACGGCGTCGAATGACTCCAGGGTGAGTTTCAAATTCCCCTTGGCTTTCCCACCGACGAGCATGGGCAGGAAGTCGTCTTTCACCTCCAGCTTGTCGCCGACCTTGTAGCGTTTTTTTCCAAACCAGAGGGCGCGCGGGGCGAGGCCGTCCTCGACGATAAGATCGTCGAAAACCGGGGCGATCATCTGGGCGCGGCTGGCGGTGCGGAAGTCCGAGGCGACGGCGGACTTCCAGGTCGATCCGGATTTGACGAACTCAAACGGCGCGGATGGCGGGGCGAGTTGTTTGCTGACGGGCTTTTTGGACTTGTCCTCCTCCTTGAGCACCGGCTCGGTGAAAACGGACTCTAGCAGCGTGTAGGAGACCTTGTCGCCGTCGCGTGCGAGCTTGGACACGTTGGTGATCGTGCCCTTGAGGGTGTTCACCTGGCTGCCGAGTTCGGATTTTTCCGAGAACCGGCCCGACACCTCTTCCCGGCGGGTGACCTTGACCTCGATTTTTTTGGGAAACGGCAGGTCCTTGCGGAAGATCGCGCCTTCCGGCGTTTGATCGATGAGTTTCTGGAGCTCGGGATCGGGTTTGGATTCTAGGGAGCCGCCGGATTTCCGGGCGATCTCGCTGGCCGCGGTGGATTTCGCCTTGTTGGTGAGCTCCTTGATCTTGTCGCACGAAGGCAGGGCGAGACAGAGGGTGATGAGAGTGAGGCCGGGAAGTTTCATGGGTTCAAATGTTGCCACAGCAATCGAGTTTCTGGTTCATTTCTATCGCGGGATTCTCCTCGCTGGCGAGTCCGACCACGACGGCGGGAACTCCCGCCACCGTCTGGTGCGGCGCGACGTTGTTGAGGACGACGCTGCCGGCCCCGACCTTGGCTCCGGTGCCGATCTCCACGCGGCCGAGGATTTTCGCCCCCGCGCCGATGAGAACGCCGGAGCGGATGATGGGATGGCGGTCGCCGGTTTCCTTGCCGGTTCCGCCGAGCGTGACTTCGTGGAGGATCGAGACGTCGTCCTCGATGATCGCCGTTTCACCGACGACGAACGAGGTGGCGTGGTCGAGCAGGATGCCGCAGCCGATACGGGCGGCGGGGTGGATGTCCACGGCGAAGGCCTCGCTAGCGACGCTTTGGAAATAAAGCGCGAGCCAGCGGCGGCCCTCGCTCCACAACTGATGGGAAACCCGGTAGGTCGTGAGCGCTAGAAAACCCTTGAAAAACAACAGCGGCTCCAGCGGCGAAAAACACGCCGGATCCCGCTCGAACATCGCCAGCAAATCACGCGACGCCGCGTGGACGATGGGCGGATTTGCCTCGAACACGCCGGTCAGCAGCGGCTCCATGCTGGCGCGCGGCATGTCCTCGCGGGCCAACCGGCGGGCCAGCCGGGCACCCAGCGCGGCGGCGGGCGTCTGGCGGGAAAGGATCACGTCATGCACCAGGTGCTTGAGCGTGGGTTCCTCCGTCGCGACCCGGGCGGCCTCGCGGCGCAGGGTTTCCCAGACGTTTTCGATGTCGGCGACCTTGCCCGCGCAAAGCTTGCCCGTATTCTTTCTCGCCGGATAGAGTGCGGCCTGTTGAGATTCGCTCATGAAGATTTCACAAAAATTGGAATACGCCTGCCGGGCCATGTCCCAGCTGGCGAAATACCATGACGGGCGGACTCTTACACGGCTTGAGGACCTTGCGCAACGTGAAGCCGTCTCCGGGAACTTTCTTGTGCAGATTCTCAACGATCTGCGCCGCGCCGGCCTGATCGAGAGCCGCCGCGGCAAGGCCGGCGGATACCTGCTCGCCCGCGGCGCGGACCAGATCACCCTGCGCCAGGTGGTGGAAGCCGTGGACCCCGCGCTCCTGCAATGCTCGGTGACACGCGAGGGCGACTCCGGCCAGGCGGTGAGACTCGCGTGGGAGCAGGTTTCCGCAGGGCTCCAGCAGGCACTCGGAGAAATCACCGTGGACAGCCTCGCCAACAAACAAGGCGCGCCGATGTTCTACATCTGAACGGAGAAATCCGCCGCAACCGCACGGATTGAAAGTTTGTCAAGAAAGCTGAAATATTTCGCTGGATGAACGAAATGATTTCCGTTAAGGGACTTGTGTCCGTTTACCCCTCTATACTCCATGGCCGCACCCGTCGAACACACCCACCACATCAAGATCCGCTCCACCCAAATGGAAATGTCCGCCGCCGGCAGCGCGAACCGTGATGAGGACTACGACCGCAAGCTGAAGGACGCGCAGGAGGAACTCGACCGCATCCAAGCCCAGCGCGAGGA
>JBEDKU010000175.1:0-4318 GCA_041172045.1 Verrucomicrobiota bacterium
GACACCATGCTCATCGTGGACAGCGTTTCCTCGCTCTCCACCGTGCCGATGGACATGGACGCGAACGACATCGACGTCATGCTCGCCGGCGTCCAAAAAGCACTCGCGCTGCCTCCCGGCCTCGCCGTGTTCGCCGTTTCCGAAGCCGGCATGGACCGCGCCAAGGGCAACCCGAACCGCGGTTACTACTTCGACTTCGTCGAGTTCGCCAAGAACGCCGCCGTCAACAACACGCCTTCCACCCCGGCGATTTCCATCATCTACGGGTTGCAATACATGCTCGGAGAAATCGCCAAGGAAGGCTTCGCCGCCCGCCAGGCGCGCCACGCCAAGACCAACGCGATGATCGCCGCGTGGGGAGCGAAACACGGCTTCGAACTCTTCGCTCCGGAAGGCCGCCGGTCGTTCGCGCTCACCTGCTTCAAGACCCCCGAAGGCTTTGACCTCTCCGGTTTCATCAAGAACCTGAAGACCAAGCATAACTTCCTCATCAACGGCGGTTACGGTAAGATCAAGGGCACCACCTTCCGCATCTCCAACATGGGCAACGAAACCGAAGCCACCATGCAGGAACTCATCGATGCGATGGACGACGTGCTCGGCTGATCCGGTCCAGCTCCACTCAACGGGCTTCCTCAAGCGGGAAGCCCGTTTTTTATGCTGGCGCACATCGGTTTCCGCGAAAGATTCACCGAGATTTATGCGTCTTTTCGGAGCACTCGCCCGTGTCCTGTTTCCATTCCATATTCCGGATACTGCTTGCCACGAGCGCCATCGCCGCCGCGGATGATTTCTCCCGGAATGCCACCCCGCTGCTTGGGAAATACTGCTACGAATGCCACGGCGAGAAGAAGCAGAAGGGCGGCATCGAGGTCCACCACCTCTCCTCCACCGAGTCCGCGCTCCAGCACCACCGGTTCCTCGAAAACATCGCCCACCAAATCGGGTCCGGCGATATGCCGCCCGAGGACGATGTCGATGATCTCCCTACGCCTGCCGAGCGGAAATCCCTCGTCGGCGAGATCCAGTCCGTCCTGCGAAAACTCGAAACCGGCGATTTCCCGCGCAACCCCGGCCGCACCACCATCCGCCGCCTCAACCGCAACGAATACAACTACACCGTCCGCGACCTCTTCGGCGTGAACTTCCAGCCGGGTCGCGATTTCCCCGCTGACGGCGCCGGCGGCGAGGGCTTCGACAACGTAGGCGACGCGCTCTTCATCCCGCCGATCCTGATGGAGAAATATTTCTCCGCTTCTCGGAACATCATCGCCTCGCTCTACGAGCATCCGGCGAGCCTTGAGAAATTACTCGTCGCCAAACCCGGCAAGAACCTCGCCCCGTCCGCCGCCGCCAAGACCACCCTCCAATACCACGCGTCGCTCGCCTTCCGCCGCCGCGTCACCGACGACGACCTGGCCGCAATGCTCAAGCTCTTCGACGCCAACATCGCTGCTGGAAAATCCTACGAGGATGCCATCCGCCCTTGCCTCCAGGCCATTCTCGTCCATCCGGCGTTCCTTTTCCGGATCGAAGCCGACCAGCCCGGAAAGCCTGACTGGCCGATATCCGGCTTCGAGCTCGCCACCCGCCTCTCGTATTTCCTCTGGTCCTCCATGCCCGACCGCCGCCTCTTCAAGCTGGCCGACGAGGGAAAACTCGCCGATCCCGCCGTGCTCGCCGCCGAGGTTGACCGCCTTCTCGCGGACCCCCGCGCCGAGGCGATTTCCCGCCACTTCGCCGGCCAGTGGCTCGGCTTCGATGAACTCCGCGAGGTTTCCGATCCCGATCTCACACGTTTCCCCACCTTCACCCCCGGCCTTCGCAATGCGATGTACCGCGAGTCCGTCGAGTTCTTCAACCACATCGTTCGGGAAAACCGCGCCGTCACCGATCTCATCCATTCCGACTACACCTTCGTCAATGCCGAGCTCGCCCGCCACTACGCCATTCCCGGCATCAGCGGCAACAAGTTCCAGAAAATCCAACTTACCGATCCGAACCGCGGCGGCGTCATCGGCCACTCCTCCATCCTCACCGCCACCTCCGTCCCGCTGCGCACCAGCCCGGTGAAACGGGGCAAATGGATTCTCGACACGCTGCTCGGCACTCCTCCTCCTCCACCGCCGCCGGATGCCGGCGTCCTGCCCGCCGACGACAGGTCCGCCAAGGGCCTTTCCTTCCGCGAGCAACTCGAACTCCACCGCAAGAAGCCGTCCTGCGCCGGCTGCCATGAGAAAATCGACCCGCTCGGCTTCGGCCTGGAAAACTTCGACGCCATCGGCCGCTGGCGCACCACCGATGCGAATGGCAAGCCCGTCGATTCCCTTGCCACGCTTCCCGGCGACATCACCTTCTCCACTCCCGCCGAGTTGAAAAAACTCCTGCTCACTTCCGACGATCTCTTCCTTCGCAACACCGCCCGCAAGATGCTAGGCTACTCGCTGGGCCGCCCGTTGGAATACTACGATGAGCCGGTCATCACCGACCTCGTCAAAACCCTCCGCGCCAACAAGCTCCAGATCCGCCCGCTGATCCACGCCATCGCCCGGTCCGCCCCGTTTCAAAACCGCTCCGCCAACCGCTAGACCACCATGTCCCACATCTCGACCCGCCGCTGGCTGCTCGACCGCCGTCTCATGCTCAAAGGCATCGGCGCGACCCTCGCGCTCCCCGTGCTCGACGCGATGCGGCCGCTGATGGCCGCGCCCGGAGCCTCGGATTTCCCGGTCCGCCTGGCCATGCTCTACATGCCGAACGGCGTCCGCGAAAACCGCTGGACACCCGAAGGCGACGGCACCCGCTTCAAGCTCTCGCCAATCCTCTCGCCGCTGGAAAAACACCGCGAGGACATCCTCATCCTCACCGGACTGCAAAACAAAGGCTCGTTCAGCGGCGATGGTCACTACGTCAAAACCGGCGGCTGGCTCACCGGCACCACCATTTCCAAAACCACCGGCAGCGACATCAACGCAGGCGGCATTTCCATGGACCAGCTCGCCGCCATGGAACTCGGCCGCAAGACCAAGATCCCCTCGCTCGAACTCGGCACCGAACCTGTCACCACCGGCATCGACACCAACGTCAACTACACCCGCCTTTACGCTTCCCACATTTCCTGGAAGACGCCGACCGTTCCGCTGCCCTGCGAACTCAATCCGCGCGTCGCCTTCGACCGGCTCTTCCGCAGCCGCTCCGCCGATGGCGAGAAAAAAGCCGCCGACCAGCAGTCAGTGCTCGATCTGGTGCGGGACGACGCCAAGCGCCTTCAGGGCAAGCTCGGCAGCGAGGACAGGCAGAAGTTGGACCAATACCTCGATTCCGTCCGCGAGGTCGAGCGCCGCATCGCACAGGAAGCCGACTCGCTCGGATCCGGCCAAAACCTATCACCCGAGATCGCCGCATCCATGGACGAGCTCGACAAGCGCATTTCCAAGGCCATGGGCAAGGCGTCCCGCGAGGAGGAGCTCAACGCCCTGCCGCGCTTCGATCACGGCGAGCACTCGCGCATCATGCTCGACCTGATGGTGCTCGCCTTCTGGTCCGACTCCACCCGCGTTTCCACTTTCATGTTCGGCAATGATGTCACCAACCGGAACTTTTCCTTCATCGACGGCGTGAAAGGCGGCCACCACTCGATTTCCCACCACCAGAACCTCGAGGACCAGCTCGACCAATACGAAAAAATCAACACCTGGCACACCGGGCAATATGCCTACATGCTCAGTAAGATGAAAGGAATCCGGGAAGGTGACGGCACCTTGTTGGACCACTCCATGGTGGCCTTCGGCTCGCCGATCCGCGACGGAAATTCCCACAACCCGCGCAACGTCCCCATCGTCCTGGCCGGCGGAGCCAACGGTCAGCTCCGCACCGGGCGGCACCTGAAATTCGACGAAGGCACGCCGCTGTGCTCGCTGTGGATTTCCATGTTGGATAAAGCCGGCGTCAAAGCCCCCAAACTCGGCGACGCCGACTCGGGCTTGAGGGGAGTCTGAGGCGGGCTTGGGGCGGATGGCTCCACCATCCATTCCCGGGCAAAATGAAATCGCCACCGCCGGATTTCTCCTGTAGCCATCACGGCTAGCAAACCCTCGTGAACAAGACCCCACTCGTCCTCATGCTCGGCCTTTGCGGCGCGGGTCTTCTATCCGGCATCGCCGCCCGGCGCATCACCCGCGGACCCGCTGCTCTCACCGCGCCCGCCGGAGATCTGAAAACCCATTCTCCCGGGGCGTCGGAAGTTCTGGAAACCCCGGTTTCTCCGGCCGCCAAGCCCACCCCGCCATCAACCCCTCGCCCCCTGTCCGCCGACACC
>JBEDKU010000176.1:0-6737 GCA_041172045.1 Verrucomicrobiota bacterium
CCCACGGCTTGGCTTTCGCCGTTCACCGCCTCGGAAAATGGACCGGTTGGCTTCGCGGCAGGCTGATCGCTGATGCTGGAGGACAACCCCGCATTGACGGTTTTGTCGATGGCGGCCTGCAGCGGGCCCTTGCGGCGATGCTCAATGTTAGTGGCTGATGGATCACGGTTGACGAATTCCGCCAGAGACCGGAAGGGGCCGCGGGCTTTGACTTCATCGACGATTGCGCTGGCGAGTTTGTCGAGTTCATCGGCGTCGAGTTCGCGCCAGCCGAGCCAGAATGCCGGATCCTGCCCCTCGCCGCCCTTGGTGAAAGCTTGTGCCGTGGCGACGTGACCGAAACGGTTGAAACGGGTGCCCACGGGGGATTCCCAAACGGGAATGGCCGCCGGATTTGCCGGATCGATGCGCGGCAGCTCCGAGGCTCCCATCGAGGAAAACACAGCCTTCCACGCGGTCTTCGAGGTGGAGTTGATATTGAAGGCACCGGCGATGCGGATGCGTGAGGAAATCACCTCGGGCAGCTTGTTCGCTGCCGCGCTGATCAGCTTGTCGATCGATGTATCCGAGGATTCCGGGACGAACCCCATCCGTGGATTGGCCAGCGGGAACCCCTTTCCTGTGTAATTGTAGACCGTATCGAAGTTACTGCCCGTGGGTCCTTGATAGTCGAGTCCGAGGGTTGAGAAGTAGAAATCATCCCACAGCTTCGTGTTAACCTCATGGGAAATGTCCGAAATGTGGTGACCATTCAACCCATTGAAATTATTAGCAATGATGGCATCCAGCGGGACCTTCATGTCGGCGTAGGAATTCCCCACAACGAAACCCGGCTCGAAGCTGTAACGACTGAGCTGGGCGTGTTGGAACTGACCGATGGAGACCAGAGGGCTTCTCGGCACATCGTAAATCATCACATGTGGCTGGCCTCCCACGGTCGTATTAGAGGCACCGCTGAGTCCCTGATAGCGTGAGACATCGCCGAGCTGGGGCTCGATATTCTCATTGCCTTCAGCGGCCTCCGCGACCAAGCCGCGATTACCGGCACCTCCGTCACCCACGACTTTGGCAGGCAGCCCGGTTCCGTGTGCACCGCCCATCAGGGCACTGGTCAAGTTCCAACCTTGGCGCTTGCCATCGGCAGCGATCGCACCTTCCCAGCGGGGATTGATCGACAGGGCGCGGGGATTTGCATCCACCCATCCCCTCACCCGCTGGTTCGCATCCTCCATCTGGGTGGTGGTGCGCAGAAAAAATGACCAGGTAGCGAGATGCTCGTAGCCGCCTGGGAGAGCGAGGTCGGTGACCTTGTATTTCGCCTTGGAAGTGCCTACGCCTGAGATCGTTCCCGAAAGGATCCGCTCCGGCACGCTGAAGGGTGTGCCTGATCCCGTGTTCCAAACGTCGGAATAACGCGCAATCGAGCCACTGTCGCTATTCGCCTTGAAGGCGAAGAAGCTTTGGGTGGCGGTGGTTTTGAGAACATCCGGAAAGCGCGCACGGGTGGTTTCTTTCTGCACATCGTCGAGAAACATGTCGCCGATCCAGAGGTAGCGGGGAGTCGCGTTGGCGAGGGTTCCTGAGATGATCGCGGGACTGCCATTCGACTTCCGCAGATCGATGTCGTAGGCGCCTTCTCCGTTCCAAGCCGACTTCAGCTTGTTTCTAGCAACCATGTCGGTGGATGCCGACACGGAGAAGAGCCTGAACTCACCGGGCTGGAGGTCGATCGGTCCGGTTTCCATGGTCAAGCGGGTTTCACCGGTGCTGCTTTTCATTTTCCATTGGTCACGCGTCCAGACTTCGACCACCGGATTCACATCGCCACCTGGATCGGTATCGGCAGGCAGGTTCGCCTGCTTTCCCGCATCCGTGCCCGACGCGTAGCGCAACCATGGAAACACGCCCCAATCGAAAATGTAGGAAGCGTTGCTGACCGGCACATTGTAGGGATTCCATATTCCGAGCACCGGCTTGACCTGCAACTGCAGTTGATAGCGGTCTGGCCCGATGAGTTTGGTTTTCAGGCGGAATCCAATCTGCAGGTGAGAGATCACCGGAGTGACCGGGCTGTTGGTGTGCTGGATGTCCTCGGCGAGGGGTTTCCCCTGACCGCTTTTCTGGTAGGGAAGCCAGTCATTGACCCGCAGGTCCGTCCCGACCGGTGGAGCGGAGAGAATCACCGGCAGCTTCTGGCCTGACAGGTTTTTCCAGAGTCTCGCATAGTTCCAGAGGATTCCCCAGTTAGGCCCGATGCCGCCACTCACCCGGCTGCTGATCGAATCGCTGAGGTAGAATTTCTCCGGAGCACTGATGGGGTTGTAACTTTGGGTCGGCAGGCTGTTGTTGCCCCGCGCGCCGAGGTAGTCCGCACTGAATGTCTTACTCTGCTGCGAGCGGTCGAAGATCATCGACAGGTCGGTTTTGAGCCGGCCTTGGGCAACATTGACCGGCAACCCGTGACCGCCGGAGGTAAGATCGTCGAAATAGGTGCGGGGCAGGTCCTTTTGCGAGCTCGCCAGCCGAACGGTTTCCATTGAAATGAGCCGGCCCTTGTCGACCGCGGAGTCAGGGCCGAGTTGCTCGAAGCCGCTGCCAAGCGCCAGAAGACCGGACTCGAGTGTGGACTGGGAGCGGGCCACGCGGGAATTTTCATTCGCCGGCACCTCCTTGGGCTTGGCAAGATCGATACGTGCCTTTCCACCCTCGTCGCCGACCCACCATCCCATGCCGCCTGACTTGGAAATCCTGGCCAAGGGAACGCGAAGTTCTTTGGAATCAGTTTGGCCTTTGATGGCGGCGAGCAGCGAGACGGATGATTGGGCGGGTAGTATAGCCGTGGGGTCGGGCGTCTCGCCGCTGACGAGCCAGACAGGTTGGGAATTCGGCTGATCTGCGCGCCAGACACCGGTCCATGAGGGATTCTGCTGCGCTGCGACGAGGTCGGCTCGGGCACTCACGCGCTGGTCCGGGCCGGCTTGTTTCTGCAGCTCACCGATTGCAAGGATGAGCGCCATCCGTGCGTTGGCCCGGGCAGTCGCGAGGGCGGAGCCCTGACTGCTGCTGCGCAACGTGATCGAAGAGAGCGAAAGCAATCCGACCGCAATGACCGTCAACAAGATCATGAGGGAGAGCGTGACGACGAGTGCAAACCCCCGGTTTCTGCCGCGAGCATGGCTGCGGGGAAAGGGATGTGGGATCGAGGTGAAGATCATGAACGGAATTGGGTCTCTGAAAATTTGGGTTTGGCTACTTGCAACCCGACCTCAATCATCTTTCTGCCGACGGAGGCGTTTTTTGGACATTCGGTATCGAATGGCAAGCTTTGAGGCTACCCGAGCCACGAGGGGCGAACCAGTCCCCAAACCGGGGACAATGAGGCGGATTCAAGATGATGGCACGATACCAATTTCCCTTGAGAGGTCACCGCTGCTCTCCAGCAGCCTTGGACGGTTCAAGAATCTGGCCATCCTTCAGCAAGCGGGCGCGCAGTTTCTCATAAGGCACCTGCTGCACCGGAATTTTCCCATCGATGGCGATGGCCGCCGCCGTCGCCGCGGATTGACCGAGGATCATCAACACCGGCTCCATACGGATCGAACCGAACGCGATGTGCGAACTGGACAGGCACGATGTGACAAACAGATTGTCCGCCTGGCCGGCTTTGGGCACAAGCGAGCCATAGGCGATCTGATAAGGTCCTTTGGTGGCAACACCGATATCGCCCTCGTTCTGCACATGACCGTCCGGCGTGATGTAGCGCTGCACGTTGTGTGAATCGATGGTGTAGGACCCCATGCCGACGGAGTCCGGCGTAACGCGCTGCTTGAGGATGTCACCGCCGGTCATCACATAGGAGCCGATCATCCGCCGTGCTTCGCGAATGTAGAGTTGATAGGGCCAGTGGCCGTTGTCCGCGAACTCATCTTTGGGCAGGCCCCACTGCCGCATCCGTTGCCGCACTTCTTCCGGCACACGGGGGTCATTCGCAATAAAGTAAAGCCAGCCCTGCTGATAGTTCTGATGGTTGCGGATGATCTCGCGACGGCGCTCATCGGACGCCTCGGGGTAATCATCATTCCCCCCGATGAAATCGAAGCTCATCGGGCCGTGGTTGTTGACGTCGGTCTTACGATTCGGCAGCGGATCAAATTTTTTGAAAGTATCACGCCAGCCGGTGGCAAAGATCCGCAACAACAGCTCGTAGTGACTTGGGTCGTATCCGGCGGGCTTTGGAAACGGCACCCGGTTTTCAGGCACATCAGTCAGGCACAGGCGATAGCAATAGGCTTGGACTTTTTTGTCACCCGCACCGTATTCACCCGGCGGTTCCGCGCTGACGCCCCAGATCACGCCACTTTTGGGGTCGCCAGGAACCACGTATGGGCTCACGGGCTGCTTGAGCACGCCGAAATGATGTTGATGGTGAAGGATGCCGACCTGCACGCCATTCCACTTCTCGTCATAGACACTCTGCGCCTCTCGCCCGACGTGATAGTCCACACCTGCCGCAGCCATCAAATCCGCCTCATAGGTCGTATCGATGAACATTTTCGCCGCGAACTTCTTACCGCTCAGCGTGGTGATTTGTGAAATGCTCGCCCCGTCTTTGGTGACACCGTTCTTGCGATCAAGCGGTTCATCCCGATAGACCGGAATGTTGAACTCCTTGACGTATGACTCGAAAACCTCTTCGGCCACACTTGGCTCGAACACCCACATGGTTTGGGTCGCATCATCCTTGGCGCGGGTTCCCTGACCGTGGTTGCCATATTGATCGCGAGACTGCCATTTCCATGATTCCGGTCTATCGTAATGCTGCCAAACGCGGTGATGAAACTCCCGTGCCAGACCACCGATCGCGGCCGTTTTCCCCGTATCCGCAAATCCCAATCCACTGCTAGACATTCCGCCGAGATGCTTGTCTGGTGTGACAATCATCACGGACTTGCCCATGCGCGCCGCCTGCACCGCCGCCATCACCCCGCTGGGCGTGCTGCCATAGATGCAAACGTCCATCTCGGCACCCCCGGTTGGAGTGGCCCGCTTGAGGTCGGACTGGGCTGCATCGGTCGTCGCTAGCAGGCAAGTCGCAACAAACGTGGTGTAGATGGAGTGGAATAGTTTCATCAATTTGAATCGTGGAAAAGATCAGGGATTCGGCTTCTGCCATGGCGTCGCACCGCCGCGCTGGATGTGCTGGCGTCAGGTGGTGGCAAGCTCGTTGAACATTTCCTTTTCCGTTTCGCGGGATATCAAGCCAGCAGGTATCGTCGGCAGCTTCAGGGAATCCCCACCGGGTTAGTGTATCTCCCATCGATCACTTGCTGGCTGGACAGTGACTCGACATGTCCATCGAACATGCAGACATTGAATCTGGAGCCGCCGTGCCGACCGACCGCAGGACTGTGACCATATGCCCATTGCGAGGGATTTTTCCAGATCGCATACCAACCCTTTTTCGGATTGGTGCCAACCATCACATCCCCGACCAACCAGGTCTTCTCGGGCGAGGTAACATGGATCATCCGGACCGGCTTTACACTCGCATCAATCGGGGTTTTGAAGATTCCTTGGACAACTCCATAGCCACCGTAATTGTTGCTTACGTGGTCAGAGGCAGGACAAGTCCAGACGCCCTTACCGCACGGCTTCGCGTCTTGATTCTGGCCGTCCCAGTTTGATAAATAGCCTTTTGAGGCTACAACCACTGGCCAAATCGGAGAATTGGCACTACCCACATCCGTTCCCGCGATCAGAAACGGCTGGTTGTTGAACTCCGAATAGTACATGACCAAGGAAGCGCCCACTTGCTTGAGATTCCCCACGCAAACCGACTCCCTCGCCTTTTCCCGCATCTTCCCAACCATCGTAAAACTTGTCGCCGCCAATACGGCGATGATGGAGATCACGACGAGAAGTTCCACAAGGGTGAAGCCTCGACGGACACTCCGCGCATCTGTAAATCGGATTGCTTGGGTTTGGGTCATCAGATTGGTCAATTCGACTTAGGGTTTGCGTCTGAATGGAAGATGGAGGTTCGCTGACGCGCTACCTATGTGAAACTACCTCGCCAGATTAGAGCTGACCAGTCCTCAAAACGGGGACAGTCGGCACTCGTTCCATGGACAACAGCAGATGACAGTACAAACACCTGCGCAGACTGTTCTGGGGAGGGATACCAGCCAATTTGAGGGCGGCATATTTTGTTAGATTGTTTACCGAAAGTCATTTCCGAATGAACGAGGGGGTGGCGCAGACGGAGCGGATGAGCTTGGGCTCTGCCAACAAACCTTGGAGTGGTTCGAGCAGCTTGGTGGTGAGGGCTTACCCGTTATTGGTCAGGAAGCCTGCCATGGCCTGGCCTTTCAGGTGCTGTCAGAGCCGTTCGATGGGATTGAAGTCGGGACTGTAGGGCGAAAGATAGACGGGCTTGATGTGATGCCAGTCGAGACGGGCGCTTTTGTGCCAACCGGCGTTTGTCGAGCACGAGGTGGACTTGCTTGGCCACCGCACAATCAGAGTAAACGTCCCTAAGCCCGAAAACACCGCCATTCTCCAGAGGCCAAACTGAAAAAGTGGCCAGAAAATGACCAGAAGTCACATTTTCAGAACCAAAAAGGTAGCCTCTCCGGCTCCCTTATTCGTTGCAAATCAATATGGTGCGCGCGACAGGACTCGAACCTGAACAGGGTTGCCCCCACTAGAACCTGAATGGAACGAGGTTTCCGTAACCA
>JBEDKU010000177.1:0-6777 GCA_041172045.1 Verrucomicrobiota bacterium
GGACATCACCTTCATGATCGGCCATGCCAAGGGCGGACTGCTCCACGGCCACGCCGCCGCGGCGACGGGGGCGCTGGCGCTGGTCCCGGTCGAGCCGCTGGCCGGCTCCGGACCGGGGCCGATGGAATTGATTTCCCCCCAAACCATCGACCACGCGAAGGAGCCTCGCCCGTTCGATTTCCACAAAGGCATGGCCGGCCGGGTGGCGGTTCTGGCGGGGTCCGCGAGTTACACCGGGGCAGCGGTGCTCGCCGCCACCGGCGCGCTCCGCGGCGGCGGTGGACTGGTCACGCTTTTCGTGCAGGAAGACGTCCATGCCCAGATCGCCGCCAAGTGCCCGCCGGAAATCATCGTCCGCGGAATCGGGAATCCACGCGAGATACTGGAACATCGGTTCGACGCGCTGGTGGTGGGATGCGGTTTGGGCGCGTTGGACACGGCGGCGGAGGCCGGACTGCTGGAGTTGATCTCCCAATCGCCGGTTCCCACCGTGGTCGATGCGGACGCCATTCATGCCATGGTCCGCTACGGAAGCCTGGAAATCCTCACGGCGCGGCACGTGCTCACTCCGCACCCCGGGGAATTTGCAAAACTGGCCCCGGATCTCTGCGATCTCCCGCGGGAGGAAGCCACCCGCCGGTTTGCAGACGGCAATCCCGCCACGCTGCTGCTCAAGGGCTGCCGCACGATCGTCACCCGGCAGGGGGCGCCGCTGTGGTGCAACGCCACCGGCACGCCGGGAATGGCGACCGGCGGCCAGGGCGACCTGCTCGCGGGTGTCATCGGTGCCCGCCTCGCGATCGGCGACGCACCGCTGGAAGCCGCGGCGCTCGCCGCCTGGCTTTGCGGCCGCAGCGCGGAAATCGCCCTCAACGACCCCACTCTCTCGGAGGAGTCGCTGGCCCCGAGCGACGTGCTGCACTTTCTCGGCGCGGCGTTCCGGGATTGGAAAAGCTCCCGCCGCTGAGGGGGGCGAGCCACCCTCAGGCTTCCGGGAGCTCGCTCCGCTCATCCGCGGCGAGCTTGCCATCCAGCAGGAACGGCCCGAACGGAACCAGCGAGGCGACAAACGCGAGCGCCGCCTTGCCGAATGAAAGCCGGCGGTTGACCAAGGCCATCAGCACCACCAGCCCGTAGAGGATGAAGAGGATGCCATGAATCCAGCCGGTCCATTGCACGGCCACCGGCAGGCCCGCCCAATACTTGAGCGGCATCGCCACGCCCATCAGCAACAAAAAGGAAACTCCTTCCATCATTCCCACCACGCGCACGCGCCCCAGCCAGGTCCTCAAGTCCGGTTTCATCAATCCAAGTTGGAAATTGCCCGCCCTCCGAAACGAAAAAACCAATGGCCTCTTTTCAAGAGAACCATTGGTTTTGGAAATTCTGAATGGACGGAGGAACCAGGATCAGTTCACGGCGACAGCGGAGGAACCCGTCTCACCGGTCCGGATGCGGATCGCCTCCTCCACCGTGGAGATGAAGACCTTGCCATCACCGATCTTGCCGGTGTTCGCGCTCTTCACAATCGCAGCGGCGACGCCATCCGACTGTGCGTCGTCCACGACGATCTCAATTTTGACCTTGGGGAGGAAATCCACGGTGTATTCCGAACCCCGGTAAATTTCGGTGTGGCCCTTCTGACGACCGAAGCCTTTGACTTCGGTGACGGTCATGCCTTGCACACCCACCTCGGCGAGGGCTTCCTTAACTTCTTCAAGCTTGAATGGTTTGATAATCGCTTCGATTTTTTTCATAGTTGGGCGGATTGTTATTTGAATAGAGCAAAGGTCGTGCCAAGTCACCCGACCTTTATTTTTTTCTGTCGCCACAGCCTAGTGGCGACACCCGCCGCTGACGAGAGGAAAAGCGCCCCTTCGACAAAATCCTACAGGGCCGGGACGATGGATTTTTAGAACCCGGCGGGCGGAAACCTGGCAGGGGTCAGTCTCCGCATCAGTGCGGCGGACGAGCGGGAAATGAATCAGCCCAAGCGAAGCCCGCAGGTCCGTCCCTGACTGTGGATTTCACCCAACCCGCGGGCAAAAAAAACCGCCGCCGGGTGGCCCCGGCGGCGGTTTGAAGAAGACAGGCAAGAACGCCCTGTCACGAGGTCGGATCAATGCTCGCGGCAGAACTGCTCGAAGCGGGTCAGTCCTTCATTGAGGATGTCCAGCGTGGTGCAGTAGCTGAGGCGGATTCCCTCGTCGTAGCCGAAGGCGATGCCGGGAACGGCGGCGACCTTGTAGCGGGAGAGCAACTTGTCGCAGAGGTTCATCGACTTGAGGCCGGTGTTGCCGGTGTAAACGAAGAAGTAGAACGCGCCTTGGGGCTCGACCACGCGGATGTTGTTGATGGCCTTGAGACGGGCGAACATGAACTGCCGCTTGACGTCGTATTCGCCGCGCATGTCGTCGATGAACGACTGGTCACCTTCGAGGGCGGCGAGCGCGCCATATTGGGCGAAGCTGTTGGCGTTGGAGGTGGTGTGGTTCTGGATCTTCTCGATCGCGTCGGCGAGGACCTTGGGAGCCGCGGTGTAGCCGAGACGCCAACCGGTCATCGAATAGGCCTTGGAGAAGCCGTTGACAGTGATGGTGAGGTCGTAGAGCTCCTGGCTGAGCGAGGCGATGGAAACGTGCTTGGCCTCGCCATAGACGAGCTTTTCGTAAATCTCGTCGGAAAGAATGACGATGTCCTCACCGAGGGCGATTTCACCGAGTTCAAGCAGCTCGTCCTTGGTATAAACGGCACCGGTCGGATTGCCCGGGGTGTTGATGATGACCATCTTGGTCGCCGGGGTCATGGCTTCCTCGAATTGCTCGGGAGTCATTTTCCAACCGGTGGATTCCTTGGTCTCGACGATCACGGGGACACCGCCGGCGAGACGGACCATTTCCGGATAGGAAACCCAGAACGGCGAGGGGATGATGACTTCGTCACCCTCTTCGATGACGGCGAGGATGGCGTTGTAGCAGGCCATTTTGGCACCGCCGGTGACGCAGATCTGACCGGGCGCGTAGTCGAGGTTGTTGTCGTTCTTGAACTTCTTGGAGAGCGCGGCGCGGAGCTCGGGGATGCCGCCTGCGGGGGTGTATTTGGTCTTGCCGGCCTGGAGGGCTTCGATGGCCGCGTCCTTGATGAACTGCGGGGTATCGACTTCCGGTTCGCCACCGGCGAGCGCGTAAACTTCTTCTCCCTTGGCGATCATCGCCTTGGCCTGTGCGGTGACGGCGAGCGTGAGTGACGGGGAAACCTTGGCAATACGGGATGAAATGCTTTCCATGGAACGTGCGGTTGAGGATTGAGCCGCCGGACCGGGCGGAGCAACAGAATTTGCGCAGCCCCAGACCGGGCGGACGGCTTTTGTGAGGCTTCCGCCACGGGGTGGCAAGCGAAATGGTGACGCCTGTCTAACTCAGATTTCCGATCTCCCCCACCCCGCCTGAGATCCACGAAAAACTCCGCTTGTCGCTTTGTGACGAAATCGTCACATTGCCACCGTGATCTCTCTCGCCAAGCTATTTGGAAAGTCCGACCGGTTTTTTGAACTCCTCGCCTTGAGTGCGAAATCGGCCCATCAAAGCATCGAAGCCCTCGCCCGTCTGTTGAAAGAGTCGGACGGCCACCTGTCGCTGTCGGAACTGGCAGTGGCCCGCCGCAACGAGAAAAAGAATGCGGAAATCATCGCCGAGGAACTCGTGAAGGTCTTCATCACCGCACTGGAGCGGGAGGACATCGAAGCCCTGTCCAAGGCGCTTTACCGGATTCCCAAGACCGTCGAAAAATTCGGCGAGCGCTACGAGATCATGCACCACTTGGTGAAGCCCGGGGATTTCGCGCCGCAGATGGCCATCGCCCAGGACGCCGCGCACGTCGTCGTCCGGATGGTGGACATGCTCGGGAACAACCCCAAGCTTGAGGATATCAAGGCGGAAAACGACAGGATGCAGGAGCTGGAAGGCCGCGCCGACCGGCTGGTGCTCGGCTATTTGAAGGAAATTTACTCGGGCAACATGGACCCGATCAAGGCGATGGCGATGCGCGACCTTTACGATCTGTTGGAGAAGGTCATCGACCGCTGCCGCGACGCCGGCAACGTGGTTTCGCAGATCGTCTTGAAAAACTCCTGAGGCTGATACCATGAGTCTCGGAATTATCTTTTTGGTGATCTTCATCGCCCTGGTGTTCGAATACATCAACGGCTTCCATGACACTGCGAACTCGATCGCCACGGTCGTCGGGACCAAGGTGATGACGCCGCGCCAGGCGATCATCATGGCGGCGGGCACCAACCTGATCGGCGCGCTCGCCGGCCACGCCGTCGCAAAAACCGTTTCCTCCGGGCTGGTGGACTCGCAGTTCATTTCGCCGATGGTGATCGTTTGCGCACTGCTCGGCGGCATCGTCTGGAATCTCATCACCTGGTGGTTCGGCCTGCCGTCCAGCTCCACCCACGCCCTCGTCGGCGGCATCTGCGGTGCGGCGGTGGCCAGCGCGCATGACAACTGGCATGCCATCCTCTGGTCGGTCGAAAAGGTGAAGGACGGCAAGGTGGTGATGGAAGGTGTGCTGCACAAGGTGGTCATCCCGATGATCACCTCCCCCATCATCGGCTTCTTCGGCGGACTTCTGCTCATGGGCTTCCTCTATTTCCTGCTGCAAAAAGCCCGCCCGCGCTTCGTCAACCGCTTCTTCGGCAAGGCGCAGATTTTCAGCGCCGGCTACATGGGATTCGCCCACGGCCTGGCGGACGCGCAGAAGACCATGGGCGTTATCACGCTCGCCCTGGTCACCGCGACGGCGGCCGGCAGTTTCCAAGGGGTGCCGAATTGGCTCGGATTCCTGCGGATGGAAAAATCCATGGTCGCCGAGCAAAATCTCAAGCTCATCCAAAACCCCAAGTCCACGCCCGACGAGCTGCGCGCCGCCGCCGCCGTGCTGGAGGCCGAGAGCGCGCGCCTCAGGCCCGGCGAATTCAAGGAAGCCTTCCAAACGCTTGCCGCCAAAGCCTTCGCCGCCACCAACGACGCGGACGGCGCGAGCCGCCTCGCCGCCCTGGCCGCCGCCACCCACCGTCAAATCCTTGCGGCGGAAGACGCCCGCATCGTCACCAAAATCCCGGTTCTCGGAAAGCTCGCCGAGGGGAAATTCACCCACTGGGAAAAATCCCTGAGCACGGAAATGAAGTCGGCCGAAGCCGCCGGCAAGTCCGCGCTCGCCGCCGCCGCCGCCAAGGTCCGCGACCTTTCACCCGATGTCCCCATCTGGATCAAGGTCGTCTGCTCGCTGACGATGGCCGCCGGAACGATGGCCGGCGGCTGGCGTATCATCAAAACCCTCGGCCACAAGATGGTCAAACTCCAGCCGGTCCACGGCTTCGCCGCGGAGACCACCGCCGCCACCCTGCTGGCCGTCACCGGCAGCTTCGGCATGACCGTCTCCACCACCCACAGCATCACCACCGCGATCATGGGCGTGGGCTGCGCCAAGCGCTTCAGCGCGCTCAAGCTCTCGCTCATCGAGCGCATCATCTGGGCCTGGGTCCTCACCCTGCCCGCCGCCGGCGGTGTCGCCTATCTGCTGGTGAAAGGCTTCCGGCTATGCGGCTGGATTCCTTGAGGCGCCCCCTGCAAGCCATCAGGGCCAACACCGGCACCTGGACACGATCGGGAAATAACAGCGACACCGGCGCCCCACCTTCAGCGCCCGCATCAAGGTGACGACCACACCCTGGTCCTCCCCTGATCGAGGGAGGTAAATCCCCCCCATCCCCGATATCGCATGATCGGGGAAAGCGTGTTTTATTCCAAAGAACCGTCGTTTGGACCCGTGACCGGCCAAACGCGGATCCATCCTTGCAAACCCACCCGTCACCTCCCGGCCCACGAGCCGGACCAGGTCGCCACCGATATTTCACTATGAATTCCTCCATCCGCCTCGTCGCCATTCGCTTCGCGCTGATTCTGGTCACCGCCTTCCAACCGGTCTCAGCCCAATCCTACACTTGGCGAAATGTCGAGATCGGCGGCGGCGGATTCGTCACCGGCACCGTGTTCCACCCGACCGAACCCGGCCTCGTCTATGCCCGCACCGACGTCGGCGGCGCTTACCGGCTCGACACCGCGACCAACCGCTGGACCGCCCTCAACGAAGACGTCGGTGGCATCAACAACGAGTTCCAGCACCTCGGTGTGCTCACCATCGGGCTCGATCCGAACGACGCCAATCGCGTTTACATCGCCACCGGCCAATACGCCGGCACGGAAAGCTGGAAACTGAATTCCCGCATCTACCGCTCCACCGACCGCGGCGCGACGTGGACCTACACCACCCCCGGCTTCAAAATGGGCGGCAACGGCGAGGGCCGCGGCACCGGCGAACGCATGGCCGTGGATCCCGTCAACGGCGCGAACATCCTCGTCGGCTCGAACAATCTCGGCATCTGGCGCAGCACAAATTCCGGCGTGACCTGGGCCCGCCTACCTAACTTTCCCGCCACGCTCACCAACCTGAATTTTCTGCTCTACGCGCCCACCAACCACGCCAATCCCGGCCCTAACCGCCGCGTCTATGCCGCGGCCAACACGCTGACCGGCCAGAGCTTCTGGTTCTCCGACAACAACGGCGACAGCTGGGCGGAAATCGCTAACCACCCCGGCAAATCACCCGGCGCGGAAATGATGCCGCTGCAAGGTTCCTTCGACGCTGCCGGAGTCTTCTACTCCACCTGGGGCAACGCCACCGGCCCTGGAAACTACGCCTCTCAGTACGGCG
>JBEDKU010000178.1:0-3713 GCA_041172045.1 Verrucomicrobiota bacterium
AGGATGACTCAGGTTCCGAGACTTGGCGAGCCATTCGTGGGGGCTGACTTCGCGGCGACCGGTGATTGCCGCTACACGAAAAAGCCGGACGGGGTGGACCCGTCCGGCTTTTGATTGAGACACGTGGGCGAGACGCCCACGCTCCTTGATTAGTCTTCCTGACCCGGGCTCCAGTCTTCGGAGGCGGCAGCGGCGAGGTTGAACGCTTGCTCGAGGCCGACCATCTCGGAGGATGGGCGGAGGCTCTCGAAGCTGGCACTTTCCTTTTTCAACTGGTCTTCGTTGTAGTTGACCGCCTTGATGGAAAGTCCGATGCGGCGCTCGACCTTGTCGACCTTGATGACGCGGGCTTCGATCTCTTCGCCGACCTTGATGATGTCCTTGACCTTCTCCACGTGGTCTTCGCTGAGTTGCGAGATGTGAATGAGGCCGTCGATGTCACCGTCGAGGCTGATGAAGGCGCCGAAGGACGCGATCTTGGCGACGGTGCCCTTGACGAGGTCGCCGACCTTGAAGCGGCTGTCGATGAGGGACCATGGATCGCCTTCGGTTTGTTTGATGCCGAGGGAGACGCGTTGGTTGCCCTTGTCGATGGCGAGCACGATGGCTTCGACTTCGTCGTTCTTTTTGAGGACTTCGGACGGGTGGTTGATCTTGCGGGTCCAGGACATGTCCGAGACGTGGATCATGCCATCGATGCCTTCTTCGAGTTCCACGAACGCACCGTAAGCGGTGAGATTGCGGACCGGGCCGGTGATGGTCGCGCCGACCGGGTAGCGGAGTTCGATTTCATCCCATGGGTTGGAATCGAGCTGACGCACACCGAGCGAGATTTTCTGCTCTTCGATGCTGATGCCGAGGACAACGGCCGAGATTTCCTGGCCGATTTCCAGCACGTCGGATGGACGCGTGATGCGCTTGACCCAGCTGAGTTCGGAAACGTGCACGAGGCCTTCGACGCCGCGTTCGATTTCGATGAATGCCCCGTAAGGGAGAAGCTTGGTGACGCGACCCTTGACGTTGTGACCGATCGGGTATTTCCGCTCGATGTCTTCCCATGGATTGTCGGAAGTTTGCTTGAGGCCGAGGGAAACGCGCTCTTTCTCGCGGTCCACGTCGAGGATGACGACATCCACGGACTGACCGATGTGGAGCAGTTCGGAAGGATGGTTGATGCGGCCCCACGACATGTCGGTGATGTGGAGCAGGCCGTCCATGCCTGCGAGATCGACGAAGGCGCCGAAGTCGGTGATGTTCTTGATCGCGCCGGTGACCTTGTCGCCGATTTTGACGGACTGGAGGAAGATCTGGCGTTGCTCGGAGCGCTCGGCTTCGATGACTTCGCGGCGGGAAAGAACGATGTTCTTGCGCTCGTCGTTGACCTTGACGATTTTGAATTCGTAGACGTTGCCGACGTATTCGTTGAGATCCTTCGGTGGAATGATGTCCACTTGCGAACCGGGAAGGAAAGCTTCGACGCCGACGTTGACGGTGAGGCCGCCTTTGACGACTGCCTTGACCTTGCCGCGGACGAGACCGCCGTCTTGGAAGACTTTGACGATTTTTTCCCAGTTTTGTTTGTGGGCGGCCTTTTCTTTCGAGAGGACAACCATGCCCTCGTCGTTTTCAAGACGCTCAAGGAGCACTTCGATTTCGTCGCCGATTTCGATTTCCTCATCCTCGAACTCGTTCGACGGGATGGCTCCTTCGGATTTATAGCCGATGTCGACTAGGACAACTTGGGGACGGATTTCAAGAATCGTGCCCTTGACGATCGAACCTTCGCGGAATTCGCGGAATTTCGAATCGATCAGGTCGTTGAGTGCCTGGTTGGTGGGTTCCGCACATGCGTAAGCCATAATGGTATCTGGTTTGGGGTTGTGTTGTTGGTTTCGTTTCCTTCCTGCAATTGCCCCGGAGGATAAAACTGACAGACACCGGGGCGCCAACCGTCTGCCAGTAGAAAGAAAAACGGACGCCGAAACTACTGCCGGAAACGGCCATGGCAAGGCCAAACGAAGGGAAATTTCAGCAAGATATGCGCAGGGGGATGTCGAGAGGGTCGCATGATGTTGCTCCTTGATTTATTAAGATCTGCGAAATAATCTGCGCCACCTTTCGCATGGTGAAGAAACCCCGCCCCAAGTCCACCGCTGGCCGCCGAACGCTGAAAAACCAGCGGCGGGATAAGGTTTCTTTCGCGCAGGTACTCAGCTCGGCGAACCGGCGGGCGCATGAGCAGGCGAACCGGCGGGGAGGGAAACGCGCGGAAAAATTCGTGTGGGCGGCGGTCGCGATGGCGGAAGCCGAAGTCGGCGGCGTGTCCGCGGAGTGGGTCACGCGGGTGATGCGCTGGAGTCTGGCGCTGGTGCTGCTGCCTTTGTGCTGGGTGACGAGCTGGACGTTTCTGTCGCGGTTCTCGCAGGCGACGGTGGATGAGAATTTTTGGAAAACCGCGGAATTCTGGTATTTTGCGACAGGCGCGCTGGTGATGCTCGGCTGGTTCTGGTCCGGGCTGTTGCAGACGTTTTTCCTCTACCTCTATGTGTTGGGACATGAGCTGACGCATGCGGTTTTCGTGCTGCTTTACCGGGGGAAGGTGACGGATTTCCACGTGAGCGCGGACGGCGGCTACATCACGACGAACAAGACGAATCTAGTGATCGCGCTGTCG
Source organism: Verrucomicrobiota bacterium (assembly GCA_041172045.1). GTDB lineage: Bacteria > Verrucomicrobiota > Verrucomicrobiia > Verrucomicrobiales > Akkermansiaceae > Luteolibacter. Next base: position 2,675 of record JBEDKU010000178.1, read on the forward strand.
CCGTATTTCGTGCCGTTCTGGGCGGTGGTGTGCGTGGTGGTTTACGCGGCGGTGCGGTATTTTGCCGATTTGACGCCGGGCTGGGACCGTCTGCTTTTCGCGGTAATGGGGGTGACGTGGACCTTCCATATTGTGTGGACCTTGTGGATGATCCCACGTGACCAGCCGGATTTGAAGGAAAACGGCACCTTCCTCTCGCTGGTCATCATTTATCTGGCCAACCTGCTGGTGCTGGCCGGGCTGCTGTGTGTGGCGGCGGAGTCTCCGCTGCAAAACTGCCGGGAGTTCGCCATGGAATGGCTGCGGCACGCGGCGACGTGGGGGGACATGTTGCTGCGCTGGGTCGATGCACTGGTCGTGAATTTCCGTATCGCCGGGAAGTTCTAAGCGGCGGGGTTTTACGGATTGATCTCGGGGGCGTGTGACGGGATGCTCGGGCTATGATTTATCTGGATGCCAATGCGACCACGCCGCTTCCGCCAGAGGTGCTCGAGGCGATGTTGCCGTGGTTGCGCGACGGGTTTGCGAATCCTTCGGGCAGCTACGCGGCGGCGAAGCTGGCGCGCCGGGCCATCGACGAGGCTCGCGGTCAGGTGGCGGAACTCATCGGTGCGCAGCCGGGGGAAATTGTCTTCACCGGTGGCGGCACGGAGAGTGTGAATACCGCCTTGCATTCACTGGACCGGTTGGCGGGGCAGGGGGCTGCGGTGGTTTCCGCCGTCGAGCACAGCGCGGTGCTGCGCTGGGTGGAGAATCAGACGCGGGAAGTCGTGCGGGTGCCGGTGACGGCCGGCGGGCGATTGGGAATCGAAAGCTTGAAGCGATCGCTTGAGAGCGCCGCCTACATTTCACTGATGGCGGTAAACAACGAGACCGGCGTCATCCAGCCGCTGCGGGAAGCGGTGGAGCTTGCCCGCGAGCGGGGCTTGCCAGTTCACTCGGATGCGGTTCAGGCGGTAGGCAAGATCCCTTTGAAAGTCAGTGAGTTGGGGGTGGATTTATTGTCGATGTCGGCGCACAAACTCCACGGTCCAAAGGG
>JBEDKU010000179.1:0-4737 GCA_041172045.1 Verrucomicrobiota bacterium
ACTTCTGGCAGCCTGCGGTGGATTTCCTGATCGACACCCGCAGCGTCGTCGGCACCCACCCAAGCGCGTTCGGCGGCTGCCCTTGGCGGGATGGAAATTATTACGACGCCATCATCCCATCGCTCGCTCTGCTGTGCGTGGCGGATCCCGCACGCATCGTCGCCATGCCACGCCAGATCGACTGGCAGGCGGACAAACAACGGATGCTGGATCCTGACTTCAAGTTCGACCCGAAGAACCCGGAAAGCGGCGGCGTGATGGATGCGGTTAAAAAATACTACACCGAACTCGACGCCCCCGCCGCCGATGCACCGGACGCCGTGAAGCTCATCCACTGGGGCGCGTGCTTCTATCTGATGAAGCCCATGGCCAAGGAGCCGATGGGCGATCCGGAACCGAGCCAGATCCATTCGCAGACCGTCGAGCAGATTACCTACGTGTTATGGGCGTGGCCGGTGATCGGGAAATGGCTGCCCAAGTCCTTTTACGACCGCTGCCATGACTTCTGTTTTTCAAACTGGGAGAAATCCCGTTCTATCGACAAGTGGTGGGATCCCAAGAGCTATGACGCGCCGCCGCAGGGACAGAACCCCATGGCCGGACGGCTCCATCCCTACAAGGGTCGCCACGCGCCCGGCCACTCCATCGTGCCAAACCTGATCCTCCACGAAATCGCCAAACGCGAAAAGCGGGACGACGCCATGAAATACCTCGACGCCGCCGTGGCGCAGGCGGATTTCATCGTGAAGAACATCGACTGGAACGAACCGCGCAGCACCAAGGGCCACCGGATGAGCGAGCACCGCACCATTCCCAATTTGGTCTGGCTGTTGCAAAAGTATCCCGAACGCGCGCCCGCCGGATTGAAGGAAAAGATCACCGCGTGGGCACAAGTCGCCGTGCGTCGCTCCGCGAACCTCTGGGACTTCCGCCGCTACGACGAAGAGGAAAACTGGACGATCCCGAAACTCAGTGATGTGGGGAACTGGCTCTCCACTCCCGCCATTGCCACCGCCGCCTCGTGGGTCATCGACGATTCCGCGCTCAAGTCCCGTCTCCGCGAGCTCGCGATTTCCCACGCGGATTTCGTCTTCGGCCGCAACCCGCGCCTCGCGGCGGCGCCGCATCTGCCGGACAAGGGATTTCCCGAGATCGAGCGCGGCTGGCCGATCGGGCACAAGCTCAACGTCTGCGCCCGGCTCGAACTCTGCCGCGGCTCGATTTCCTCCGGTCCGGGCAGCGAGATGTTTCCCTTCAATCCGGAGGGTGCCTTCCGGCATGCGGAGGGCTGGGTGAACTACGGCGCGAGTTGGTGCGTCAGCCTCGCCTACCTGCAGTGCGACCCGGGGAAATCCATCCCCGCGCCTTAGCGTTCTCCGGGGTTGACCTCCGCGCGCCGGGCGTTGTTCATTCGCGCACGCGATGCCTTCCGTCCCCGATTCCAAACCGCTGATCATGACGCCCCACGAGGCGCTCAAGCGGTATTTCGGGTTCAACGGGTTTCTCGACGGCCAGGAGGAGGTCATTTCTGAAATCACCTCCGGCCGTGACGGCCTGGTCGTCATGCCCACCGGTGGCGGGAAATCGCTGTGTTTTCAAATCCCCGCGCTCTGTTTCGGCGGCGTGACGCTGGTGATTTCCCCGCTGATCGCGCTGATGAAGGACCAGGTGGACGCGCTCGTCGCCCGCGGGATCGCCGCGACGGTAATCAACTCCACGCTTTCCTGGCCCGAGCAAAAAGAACGTCTCGACGGCATGCGCGCCGGCAAGTGGAAGCTCGTTTACGTCGCCCCCGAGCGATTCCGCGCGGAAAGCTTCCTCAACGCCCTGAGCGGCATCGAAATCTCGCTCTTCGCGGTGGACGAGGCGCACTGCCTCAGCCAGTGGGGCCACGATTTCCGCCCCGACTACCTGCGGCTCGGCAAGTCGCTGGAGAAGATCGGCCGACCGCAATGTGTCGCCCTCACCGCCACCGCCACGCCCATCGTCCGCGACGATATTTCCAACGTGCTCGCGCTGCGCTCGCCCTTCGAGCGCGTCAGCGGATTCTCCCGGCCGAATCTATCACTCAACATCTCCGCCATGGACAAGGTGGCGCAGAAGGACGAGCGGATGAGGTCCGTCATCGCCGCGCACAAGACCGGCATCATCTACTGCGCCACCCGCAAGAAGGTGGAGTCCGTATCCGAGACGCTTGCGAGCTGGGGCATCAAGTGCGTGGCCTATCACGGCGGCATGGGCGACCAGGAGCGCGAGCGTGCGCAGGAAATCTTCATCCACCGCAAGGCGGACGTCGCCGTGGCCACCAACGCCTTCGGCATGGGCATCGACCGCTCGGACGTGCGTTTCGTCATCCACTACGAGGTCCCCGGCAGCGTGGAGGCCTACTATCAGGAAGCCGGCCGCGCCGGTCGTGACGGGGAGAACGCGTTCTGCGAGCTGCTCTTCAACTACGCGGACACCCGCACCCAGGAGTTCTTCATCGACGGCGCGAACCCCACCGCCGCCATCGTCCGCTCGATCTATCAATACCTGCTCAACGAGGCCGACAAGGATTTCGAAGTCCACCGCACGCTCGACGAGATCGCCGAAAACGCGGATGTGAAGAACTCGATGTCCGTCGGCAGCGCCATGTCCATCCTCGCCCGCGGCGGCTATGTCGAGCGCTTCGACATTCCGAAAAAGCGCCTGAAAGGCACCCGCCTGCTCAAGCCGGACGTGCTCGCCCGCGGCCTCCAGCTCGACGAGGTGGCCATCGAGGAAAAAGACCGCCGCGACCGCGAGAAACTCAAGGCGATGGTGGAAATGTGTTATGCCCGCAGCTGCCGCCAGCAGTGGATTCTCAGCTACTTCGGTGAGGAGGAGTCCGGGGTCTGCGGCACTTGCGATGTTTGCCGTGACGAAGGCTCCGGCGAGAACCGCCCGCCGACCGCCGAGGAAATCACCATCGTCCGCAAGGCGCTCAGCGGCGTCGCCCGCATGTCCCGCCGCACCGCCGCGGGTTGGGAACCGCGCTACGGCCGCGGGCGTATCGTCCAGATGTTAGCCGGTAGCAAGTCGCAGGAAATCATCGGCGGCGGCCTCGACAAGCTCACCACCTACGGCATCCTTCGCGACAAGGGCGCGGGCTATCTGAACAGCCTGATGCGCTCGCTCGCCGACGCCGGGCTGGTCGTCACCGTCACCGGCGAGTTCCCCCTGCTCACCCTCACGCCGTTCGGTGACAAGGTCATGCGCGGCGAGGCGAAATTCCAACTCGTCTGGCCGGATCCCGAGGCCGGGCGCAAGGAAATCGCCCTCAAGGACCACGGCTTCGACGGGCAGCTCTACTCGATGCTGCGCGACATCCGTGAAAAAATCGCCAAGCGCGATGACGTGCCGTCGTATGTGGTCTTCGGCAATAAAACCCTCGAAGCCCTCGCCCGCTATCAGCCGGTCACGGCCGAGGAAGCGCTTCACGTTCCCGGTATCGGCGCTGCCAAGGTCCAGCGCTACGCCAAGCCGTTTTTGGAAGCCATCGTCGTTTGGAAGAAATCCCGCCGCGCCTGAATCACCGCTGCACCACCACCGGCGTGCCCAGCCTCACCGCGTCGTAGAACCGCTTCGCCTGGCGTTTCGGCAACCGCACGCAACCGCTCGACGCCGGATAACCCGGGATGTTTCCCGCATGCAGCCCGTAGGCTCCGGTGAACCGCATGAAATAGGGCATTGGCACGCCCTCGAACTTGCTGCCCGCCGGCCGTCCGCCCTTACGGATGTCCACATTTTCCTTCACCACCCTGCCGTCGAGCACGTAGTTACCATAGAGCGTTGAGCGGTGGTCCGCATCCTTTTCAACCACGCTGTATCTTCCGACCGGAGTGGACTTCCCTTCGCGGCCCGAGGAAATCGGTGACACGGCGACCAACTTCCCCTGGTGGTAAAGCGCGGCCTGCTGCGATTTCAAACTCACCACGATCCGCCGCCCCTTGGTGCCGCCCTTGTCCACCAGCGCGCCGAGTTCCGGCACCGTCGTGCAACTCGCCAACGCCAGCGCCCCCAGCACCAGCAGCGTGCGCCGCATCCATGAACAGGTGAAATCTCGGCGGCAAGGGATAAGAGAGGGCATCTAGGGTAATTTGAAGGGTTCGCCCTGAATGGAATCGCGAACGACCGTTTGTCAAACTTCCCGTCTGGAAAATCCTGACATGCCTCAACTCCACACTCGCCACTCCGCCCCGGCCCCGCTTGACTCCGCCCGCCGATGGCTTCTTCGTTCTCTTTCGACTCCCTCAACCCCGCCCAACGCGAAGCGGTGGGTGCTCTTGACGGCCCGGTGATGTTGCTCGCCGGCGCGGGGACCGGTAAAACGCGCACCGTCACCTGCCGGATCGCGCACATGCTGGAAAAACGCATCGATCCATCCGAGATCCTTGCCGTCACCTTTACCAACAAGGCCGCCAGCGAAATGCGCGAGCGGATCGGCGGCATGGTTTCGAAAAAGGCCGCCAAGGCGATGACCGTCTGCACCTTCCACTCGCTGTGCGTCCGCATCCTCCGCGACGGCATCGACAAGCTCGGATATAAGAAAAATTTCTCCATCTGCTCCCACTCCGACCAGATCGGCCTGATGAAACAACTGCTCGTCCGCAAAGGCGGCTCATCGGAAAAGGTGAAACCCGACGACGTGCTCACCGCTATTTCCAAAGGCAAGAACAAGGGCGTCGATCCCCAGGACCTGGAGGACGAGTATTTCGC
>JBEDKU010000180.1:0-3822 GCA_041172045.1 Verrucomicrobiota bacterium
CCGCCGGCACTTGGAACACCACCACCAACTGGTCGGGCAGCGTGGTTCCAACGATTGCGGATGACCTCACCATCCTCGGCCCGCTCAACGTGGCAGGCGCGCTCACCATCAATTTCGATGCTGACAATTCCGCAAAATCCCTCAATTTCACCAATACTGCGGCGACCACCATCACCAACACCACCAGCGGCGCAGACAAAACCCTGACCATCGGCAGCGGCGGCATCACCACGGACGCTGGAGCGGTCACGCTCGGAGCGAATGTTACCAACCAGGCGGTCAACCTCACGTTGGGTGCCGCCCAGACATGGAACATCGGTGCGGGCGGGATGACGGTCAGCAATAGCATCGGCGGACTAGGCACCGGAATCACCAAAACGGGGAGCGGCAACCTCACTATCAACTCAGCTGCAGTGAACACTTTCACTGGCGGCTTGAACGTCAACCGGGGGACCGTGACGCTCGATTACACCAATCTTGCCACCCCGACCAACCTCATCGACAGCACCAACGCCCTGCAGATCAATAGTGGCACGCTCACTATTACCGGCAAGGCCACCGGAACTACGTCCCAAACTTTCGCGGGCACGACGCTGGGCGCGGGAAGAAATACGATCAATATCAGCAGGAACGGTGCGTCCGGGTCCGCCACGCTCAATCTCGGCGCGCTCACGGTGAACTCGGGTTCCGTGACGACCTTTAGTCCGACCACGATTTGGACGACCGTGGCATCCACCACGGAAAAAGTATTCATCTCCGCTGGTGGCAGCGTCCCGGCGCTTCCCGGCACTAGCACAACGGCTTTTGTCAATGCCGGCGTGTTCCATCGTGTCGCGGGCGGTGCCGTGGGATCACTCCGCCTCGCCGCCGTGAACGAGTTTGGCCAACTTCTGCTGAAAGCCAATGCCGGTAACCTCGCAACCGGCACCGCCGGTGACGGGACCGGGTCTTACCAGCTTAACGCTGGCAGCATCGCACTTACGAACACCGGAGCCAGCGTTTACGGCTTGCTACTAAATGCCACCACTGCCGGCGCTACCATCACCGTCGCCAACAGCGGCACCTTGGCTCTGAATTCCGTAATCCAGATCAAGGCATTGGAAAACATCAACATCAACGCTGGAACTGGAGTCAGCAATGTCGTCATTGGTTCGGAAAAAAATCTGGTGCTCGCCATGGATAACGCGGCGGGACTTGCCATCAATGCCCCGATCGCCAACAACGGCAGCACCGGCGGCACGGGAGGCGCCGCCTCAGCCGTAACCATCGTCGGCACTGCCCCAACTGGAACGCCCGGGGTGGTAACTTTAAGCGGCGCTAACACCTTCTCCGGCCAGTTGAGAGTGATTAACGGCCAGCTTAACATCGCCACAATCAATAATGTCAGCACCGACGGCGTACTCGGCAACAGTGCCTTGTCGGTCATCCTCGGCGCTACCAACGGTGTGACGGGCACTCTGGGATTCACCGGCGCAACCGGCAGCAGCACCAAGCCCTTCACGCTGGCCACCGGCGGCACGGGTGCCTTCAATATACCCAGCACCAACGTCCTGACCCTCAACGGCCTGATTGATGGCGGCGGCAACCTGTCCAAGATCAACACCGGTACCCTGGCGTTGAACGTCGCAAACACTTTTTCCGGCACCACCACGATCAGTGGTGGCACGCTGTCTCTCGGTGCCGCGAACGCCCTCCAGAACACCAGCAGCATTACGATGGCCAACGGAACGAAGTTGCAGTCGACTCTGGCCGGCATCAGCGTGACTGCGCCGATCGGCATCACCACTGCGGCCACGATCCTGAACAACAGCCCCAGCTCCGGCACCTCCACCAGAAACCTGACGCTCAATGGTGCCATCACGGGCACCGGTAATGTGACGTTCTCTGCGGATTTAGGCACCAACGCTTATGCGCTGACGATCCTGAATGCCGCCAGCAGCTATGTGGGCAACACGACCATCACCACCGGCGCTGGAAACCAGATGTCGTTTGTTCGCCTCGGTATCAACAACGCGCTGCCCATCACCACCGAATTGACCCTCGCTGGCAATTCCGGCACCGCAGGTCGTTTCACCCAACTCGACCTGAGGGGATTCAATCAGGAGATCGCCGGTTTGACCGGTACGAATACAACGAACCGAACCCTGCAAGTCATCAACAGCCTCAGCGCTACTCCGACCGGCACGCTGACCATCAATACGCCGGTTTCAACGAGTTTCACCTTCTCGGGCAAAGTCGGCGTTGCCGGGACGCCTGGAACCCTGATTGGCGCGAATTTCAGCTTGGAGAAAAAAGGTGCGGGCACTCAGATACTGTCGGGCACCAATCAGTTCACCGGCGGCACAACGTTTAGTGGTGGAATCTTGCAGGCGAGCAATAACAATGCCCTGGGCACCGGTGACGTCGACTTCAGCGGCAGTGCCGTGCGCCTTGTCGTGGACACGGGTCGCAACATTGCCAACAACATCACCATCGGAACCAACGCCGGAGCAACTGGCCGCGGTCTGATCGAGGCGGGAACAACAGCGGGAACCGCCATTGTCAGCGGGGATATCACCATCAACAACGGTCCCTCAGCCGGTGGACACTTCGCCGCCCCTACGGCAGGCACGATCCTCGATCTGCAGGGCGTGATCACCTCCTCAGTGGTCATTAACCAACGCCAGGGAACGGTAATGTATACCGGCGGTGGAACCGGCTACACGTCCCTCGCCGTGGCACAGGACGCCGCCATGGTCGGAGCGAACAACGGCATCGCCACCACTGCGAGCGTCACGTTGGGCGCATCGGCGGCAGCGAACCTGGATCTCAACGGCTTCAACCAGAGCCTGGCGGGTGTCACCAAGAGCACCAACGGCGCGACCATCGGCAACAGTTCCACCACGACCGACTCCCTGCTGACCACCACCGGCACTTCGAACTTTGCGGGAGTGATCCAAGATACCATCGGCTCGGGCACGAGAAAGGTCGCCTTGGCCGTCAATGGTGGCAGCCTGACCCTCACCGGCACCAACACCTACACCGGTGCGACCACCATCAGCGGCGGCACACTGGCCCTGGGTGCCGCCGGTTCCATCGCCAACTCCTCCTCGATCATCGTCGGCGCAAGCACGACTTTCAATGTATCCGCAGTGACCGGTGGTTATACCCTCGCATCCAACCAAACCATTTCAGGCACTGGCACGGTGACGGGTGCGATGAGTGTCAGCGGCACGCTTTCCCCTGGAAACAGCCCGGGCAGCATTTCGACCGGCAGCGAGACTTGGCTGAACGGCGGCGACTACAACTGGCAAGTGCTCGACGCCGCTGGCGCGGCCGGCACCGGCTTCGATCAAGTGGCAGTGACCGGAACGCTTGACCTCTCCAACCTTACCGTGGGTGGTTTCAACCTCAACCTCTGGAGTCTCAACAGCATTGGTCCAGACGTGAACGGCAACGCTTTGAACTTCAACAACGCAATCGACCAGTCTTGGATCATCCTCACCACCACGACAGGTATCACCGGATTTGACGCGGCGGACTTCATCATCAACGTCGGAGCGAACAACGGCACCGACGGGTTTTCCAATGCGCTTGGTGGTGGTGCTTTCTCGCTGGGAACCGCCTCAAACAACCTCGTTCTTAACTTCACCGCCGTTCCCGAGCCTAACGTGGCCGCGCTGCTAGGTGGCCTTGGCATGCTCTCCCTGCTCCGCCGCAGACGTTAGTGAAACGTTCTCCGGAGTGATGGGATGATCTTCGGAATCCCAAGGGGCCGCTGATTGGAGGATCAGCGGCCCCATTTTCGTTTTCCGGTCAAACACTTCCTCCCAACCAATAAAC
>JBEDKU010000181.1:0-5558 GCA_041172045.1 Verrucomicrobiota bacterium
GATCGATGAAGCCGGGAAAAACGAACCTGTCGGTGGCGTCGATGATTTCAGCGTCGGCTGCCGAGAGGTCCTGCCCCACTTCGGCGATCACGCCGTCACGGCAGAAGATGTCGCCGGTGAACTGCGCGTCGGCGGTGACGATTGTTCCGTTTTTGATGAGCAGGCTCATGATTGGTTATTTCGCCCAGATTTCCCCGTCGCCGTAGCCGAACCAGCGGGTGGTGGTGGTTTTCCGCTGGGTGTAGAACTCGACGCCTTCCTTGCCCTGGATGTGCAGGTCGCCGAAGAACGAATCATTCCATCCGGTGAACGGAAAATAGGCGAGCGGCGCTGGAACGCCGACGTTGATGCCGACCATGCCCGCGCTGACATTGCGGCGGAATTCGCGGGCGGCCTTGCCGGAGTTGGTGAAAATCGCCGCGCCATTTCCGAACGCCTGGCGGTTTGCCGCGGCGATTGCTTCGTCCAGTGTCTTGGCGCGCATCACGGCCAGCACCGGACCGAAAACTTCGGTTTCCATCAGCGGGTTGGTTTCATCCACGTGGTCGATCAAGGTCGGGCCGAGGAAAAATCCTTCCGGCGCTTCGTCCACGCGGGCTGGCCGTCCATCTGCCAGAACTTTGGCACCGGCGCGCTCGCCGGCATCGATCAACCCGGAAACGCGGGTGCGGTGCTCGGCGGAAATCACCGCGCCCATGTCCGGTTGGGAATCTCTAACGTCCGTGGGGCCGACTTTCATTGCCTTCACTAGATCTGCTAGGGCTGGCAGCAGCCGTTCTCCCGCATCGCCCACGGCCACCGCGGTGGAGCCCGCCATGCAGCGTTCTCCGGCGCAGCCGAAGGCGCCGTCTTTCACGGCTTCCACCGTGCGGTCCACATCGGCGTCCGGCATCAGGATGATGAAGTTTTTCGCCCCACCGGCGGCTTGCACGCGTTTGCCGTGCGAGGTGCCCTTGCGGTGGATTTCACGGGCGACCGGCGTGGAGCCGACGAAGCTGATCGCCTTCACGTCCGGATGTTCGAGGATCGCATCGACGCATTCGCGGCCGCCGTGCACGATGTTCATGACGCCGGGCGGCAGGCCGGCTTTTTCCAGCAGGGTGATGACCCGCTGCATGGTGAGCGGGACTTTTTCGCTGGGCTTGAGGATGAAGGTGTTTCCACAGGCGATGGCGATGGGCCACATCCACATCGGCACGAGGGCGGGGAAGTTGAAGGGACAGATGCCGGCCACCACTCCTAACGGATGGCGGTCGGTGTGGCAGTCGATGCCGCGGGCGATGTTTTCCAGGCACTCGCCCATCAGCAGGGTGGGGACGCCGCAGGCGAACTCCACCACCTCGATGCCTCGCCGCAGGTCGCCGCGGGCTTCCGACAGGGTTTTGCCGTGTTCGGTGGCAATGCCGAGGCAGAGCTCCTCGAACGCGTCGTCGAGCAGGATTTTCGCCCGGAAAAGGACCTGCGCCCGTTCGTTCGGTGGAGTGTCGCGCCAAGCGGGGAAGGCGGCCTTCGCCGAGGCGACGGCCAGATCCACTTCGGCCGCGCCGCACATGGGGACGCTGGCGATGACGCTGCCGCGCGAGGGATTGAAGACGTGGCTCAGGGATTTGTTGGCGGGATTCACCCATTTGCCTCCGATGTAGAGCGGGCAGGGTTGGTTTTCGGAAGGACTCATGAGTGGGTAATAGCGTGGGTTGGCACGATTGGCGCTACTTCAGCTTATTCCGTGCCACTCCGGCAAGTCGTTAACACTGAAAAATCTCCAATCACCGCATGATTCAAAATGATTCCCTCAACGTCGGCCGGATTTTGTGTATGCTACCCGCATGACTGCATCCGGAATGGCAGCGATGGATTATCGCGAGTTCTTCACCCAGGGGGTGACCGTGGAGATTCTGATCCGCATCGGGCTGGCTGCGTTGGCCGGGACCCTGTTGGGAATCGAGCGGGAGAAACACGGCCGGGCGGCGGGCCTGCGGACGACCTTGCTGGTCTGCCTGGCCGCCTGCATCGCGATGATCATTTCCGACGCGTTCTATCGGAATAGTTTCGTCCTGCAATCCGCCGCGAGCGGTTGGCACCCGGATCCGGCGCGGTTGGCGGCGGGTGTTCTATCAGGTATGGGTTTCCTCGGGGCCGGAGTGATCATCCGGCAGAGCAACCATATGGTCCGCGGGGTGACCACGGCGGCCACGCTTTGGTTTGTGACGATCATCGGGCTCGCGTTCGGAGTCGGCGCCATCGGCGTGGGACTGGTGGCGACGGTGAGTTCGGTGCTGATCCTCGTGCTGATCCCCCACATGGAATCGTTGATCAAAAACGACTGGTATTCGGATCTGGGAGTCTCGTTCGCCCCCTCAGTCTGCTCGGTGGATCTGCTGGTGAAGGCGATTGCTCCGTTAGGCGTGAAGGTGAAGGGGATCGATATCGAGGAGGACTTGGAAAACGACCGCTGCCTCGCCACCCTGCACCTCCGCTACAAACGCAAGAGCATGGTGGCCTTCACGGAATCCATCGCCGGGGTGATCCGGGTGGTGCCGGGCGTGAGCGGGATTTCGTTTCAGAGTTAGAGCGTGCTGTTCAGCGCGACAGGGCGTTGGACTGCTTGACGAAATCGTCGCCGTCCCACTCGGCGTCGCTCTTGACCATGGTGGCGCGTTCCTTGGCGGCGGCTTCGTCGGCCTTGCGGGCGAGTTGTTTGCTGACGAGGTCGGCGTGGGTGGTGAAGTAGGGGAGGCTGAGGCCCTTGAAATCACTGATGGTGTCGAAGCCTTTTCCTTCCATGAATTCCAGCAAGCCATCGCAAAGATCCTTGGCCATGCCGTAGCCGAACTTCATCACGCCGGTGCAGACCTGCACGGTGTCGCTGCCGAGCAGGATGAACTGCGCGGCGTCGGCTCCGGTTTCAACCCCGCCGAGACCGGACAGGGTGCGGCCGGGGAAATCCTTTTTGATGAGCTGGGCGATTTCCATCACCATGCGCAGGGCGATCGGTTTGACCGCCTTGGACGAGTAGCCGCCGGGAGTGGTGTAGCCCTCCACGCTCGGTTCCGGGCGGAGGGTTTCCAGGTTCACGCCCATCACGCTGCGGATCGTGTTGATGGCGCTGACGCCGTGGCAACCGGCGCGCAAGGCGGCGGCGGTCGGCTCCTCGATGTGGGTGACATTGGGTGTCATTTTCGCCCACACCGGGATTTTGGAGACGCCCATCACCCAGCCGCAGACTTCTTCGAGCACGGCCGGATCCTGACCCATGGCGGCACCCATCTTGCGCTCGGGCAAGCCGTGGGGGCAGGAGAAATTCAGTTCGAAGGCATCGACGCCGGCGTTCTGGCAGCGCTCGATGATCTCGCACCACGCGTCCTTGTTGTATTCCTCCATCACCGAGGCGATGAGGATTCCCTCGGGGTGGGCGTCCTTGGCCTCCTTAAATTCATCGAGCCAGACTTCAAACTTCCGGTCGCTGATGAGCTCGATGTTTTCCCAGCCGATGACTTCCTTGCCGTCGCCCGCCATCAGCTTGGCGTAACGCGGGCTGACGTTGACGACCTTGGAGCAATCCAGGCTCACTGTCTTGGCGATCACGCCGCCCCAGCCTTCCTTGAAGGCGCGCTTGATGACCTTGACGTTGGTGCCGGGAGGGCCGGAGCCGATGACAAAGGGATTGGTGAACTTCAGGCCATCGACGGTGGTTGCTAGAGTACTCATGATTTTTTCGAAAGGCAGGAACTAAATAGCCTAGCGTAGCTCGAATCATGCCGAAAGCTGAAAATCCGCGCCCTGACGCAGGCATTTCCGCCTGCTCGCCTTGGAAGGCCAGGCGGTAATGACTCTACCGAGCGGGGACTGGAGATATTAGGTTTTCATCACGGGCTGGCGGACAGAGCGGATTGAAGGTTTTTTCTCATGGCATCAAGCCGGTCCGGCAGCTGGACGGAAAGGTCATGATTTTCGCCCGGTTCTTGAGCCAGGTTAAAAAGCTGGTCGCTCTTGGTCACCGCGAGCGCGATACGTGGATCGGCGGATTTCGCGCCCGAGCCCATGTCGTTGATGGTGGGCCCGATATTGGCTTTGATGAATTTCCAATCGCCGTCGCGGAGTGCGATCGCGCCTGAAATTCCCTGCATGACGACCGAGGTCCGCGCCGGATGGGGGTGGAGTCAAGAAGGGTTGGACGTTGGTCGATGCTGTCGATCCCGATGTGGACCGGTATTTCCTGGCGGGTCACGCTTGCCATCGTGGCGAGGATGTCGGTGAGACAGATCATTTCAGATCGAATGCCGGGTTTCACTTTTCCGGGCCAACGAACCATGAAAGGCACCCGGCATCCGCCTTCTTTCACGAGATACTTGCCGCCGGACCATGGGCCTGCGGGGGAGTGGGTTTTCAGGTCTTCGACGGACTTGTCCTGGTAGCTGGCGAAAAGAATGGGGCCGTTGTCGCTGGACAGGACCACGATCGTGTCATCGGCGAGACCTTGTTTATCAGGCACCGCTAGAATTTGGCCGACCTGCCAGTCCGCTTGCTGGATGACGTCACCGCGCAGCCCGGTGCCACTGCTGCCCGCGAACCGCGGTTTGGTGGTGCGTGGGACGTGCGGCTCGAAGAGTCCCACGTGGAGGAAAAACGGCATGTGCTTGTTAGCCTCGATGAAGGAGGATGTTAGGATAGAGGGTGATGCCATCGTGATGCATTTGGTCTCTTCGAAGGTCGATGATGACCTCGAGCCCCATTTGGGTGAGTTTGGCGGCATCCTTCTTCAGTTCAGCGACAGTCTTGGAGAGGAGATAGTTGGAATCAATTTTCACACCTCGGAACTTCTTGAACCCGGACTCGTCGAGTTCAAGCAGCTCTGTCAGGCTGTGGATACAAGGGCCAACTTAAATGAAATCCTTACTCACGTCTTGGGAGACGGAAAGACGCGTCCGCAAGTCCGCGGCATGCTGCTTTCCACGAAGCTCTGCCACGGCTTTGCGGAATAGAAAGTGCTGTAAATCGAGGAATAGATCCTCTTCGTTCTTGTAGTGCATATCGACAATATTGAGGCGAGCTGCCTGATTGAAGCCTTCCCCACTTCTGCAGACCCGATTCACCGCTGTCGGATCCAACAATGTCACGCCTTTGAGTGCGGCCGCTGATTGTAGCGCGTTGGAAGGTGATTTGATGATTAGATCCTTCAAGCCACTGTCGATGAGGGCGAGTCTTGCCAAAACCAGCAGTGCGGTCGCCTCATCGATTCCGGTGCCGTCGATCACTACGCGAACGCCGCGCCGGTCGAGCCAGTGTGCTTGCTCCGTCAGCCTGCTGTTTTCGGTCGATAACAAGTCGTGGGCGTCGACCTTGACTCCATCGAACCACTGGAAAAACGATGGGATACCCTGGAGAGAGCTGCGGATGTATTCGAGGTTCGCGACAGCGAGCACGGACTTGGCTCCCGGCTCGGGGAGCGCGGTGGGGAGTTTGGTGGATTCATCAAACACCGCCCAAGCGAGTCCCTGGCTGAGGTTTTTCCGGCTGGAGCCGATCGGTATGATTTGCGCATCCACCTGGTCTTTTTT
>JBEDKU010000182.1:0-3298 GCA_041172045.1 Verrucomicrobiota bacterium
GGATGAAATACCGGCGGTTCCGTTCGCCGGTTTCGGCCAGGAAATCCGGCTGGCCGTGCTTGGAAACAAAAAACCCAAGGTCGGGATAAACCCGCGACTGCTGTTCCAAGCGCTGGTATCCGAACGACGGCGGATCCCTCCTCACCAGCATGATCTGGTTTTTCGCCGCCGCCGCCATGCTGCCGGGCATCCAGGAGTCGCCGACCTGCATGCAGGACGTCCCCGCCAGTCCAGCGATGGCGAATCCAAGCCCCCAGGCGGTTTTCAGGAAAAATTTCACGGGGGTTCTACGGAGGTTCAGCGTCTGCTGTTTCGGGCGCGATCCAGTTCCATCGTGGCGGCGATCATCCGGATGTTCGGCCGGTTGCCCTCGGAATCGACAAAAAAAGCGGTCTCCATCGGCACGAGGAACTCCACCGCGGAATTGATGCCAACCAACTGTCCGTAGGCGTCCACCACCGGCCCGCCGCTGTCCCCGGGCTGCAGCGGGATATCCATCTTGAATCTCCGGTTGCCAGTGAACGTCCCCTCCGGCGCGAGCGGGGTGCCGAGCTTGCCGTCGCTCGATTTAAAGCCGGTGGCAATCCCGCCGTGGATCACCCGGGTGCCGGCGGGCAGCCATTTGTCGGGCGGTGTCCATTGATAGAAATACGGCGTCTTCACCGGCACATGGAGCAGGGCGATGTCGGACGCCTCGGAGCGCCAGACGACCCGCGCCCTTGCCGGGGCCAGTCGGCCGCCTTGGCCGTATATAAGAAACACATTCCGCCCGGCCAGTCGCGACAAGACGTGGTCCGCGGTCAGGAAGTAGCCGTCCGCCGAGATTGGCGCGGCCGAGCCGCCATCGGCATCGCCCGGGGCGGTGGAGCTGGAGAAATTGCGGTTCACCCAGTTGTCGAGGTTGTTGCGATCCGTCACCACCACGGCGCTCACCCGCTCGGCGACGATCTGGCGGGTCGACTTATTGGGAGCCACCGCATCGGGCGGCGGAGAAACCGAACATGCCTGAGTCAGCCAACCCAACAGCAGCACCCCCGAAAACCGAACAATTTTTTCCATCCAGACCGAGGAAAGCACAGCGTTTCTCATTCGTCACATCCGATTTCAACTTTCAGCCAACAATCGCTCGATCACCCGCCGGAACGGTGAGGGCATCGCCAGCGCAAGCACGTCCGCGGCCTCCTGCCAGATTTCGTCCGACGCCGGGCGGAAATTTTTCCCAAGCGTGGACCCGTCATGCACCCGCAGCGTCACCCGGTAGCGCGTGATGGTGTAGCGGTGTTCGTCGAGCACGGGCAGTAGGGAAATCCCTGCCGCCTCGCGTGTGGGCAGTTTCCACAAACCCTCGCGGCGCTTTCCACCCTCGCGGTGGAGGAGCAGGCGGCCGTTTTTGTCGCGCAGCCACAGCGCGTGTTCGTCCACCGCGGTGATCGTCGTCTTCTGGCGTTTCACCGGGAGCGACTCGGGCTCACGGGTTTTGCAAAACCCCGCGACCGGGCAGCTCAAACAATCCGGCACGCCCGGACGGCAGATTTTCTGCCCCAGCTCCATCAGCGCCGAGTTATAAATCCGCGGCCTGTCCGGGTCCGCCAGCGCTTCCGCCCATTCCCACATTTGTTTATGTCCCGCCGTGTCGTCCACCGGAGCGGAAAAATCCATCACCCGCGAGAGCACGCGCGCCACGTTGCCATCCACCACCGCGGCAGGCAGATCGTAGGCGAACGCCCGCAGCGCCCCCGCAGTGTAGCGGCCAACACCCGGCAATTTCATCAACGCGGCCAAATCCGTCGGGAAAACGCCGCCGTGCTCCGCGATCACCGCGCGCGCCGTTTCCCGCAACATCCTCACCCGCCGGTAGTAGCCGAGTCCTTCCCACGCTTTCAGCAAGCGCTCGTCCTCCGCCGCGGCCAGCGACTCGACGTCCGGAAAGGATTCCAGAAAGCGCGTGTAAAATCCCCTGCCCAGCACTGTCGCGATCTGCGTCTGCTGAAGCATCACCTCGGAAATCAAAATCGCATACGGCGCACGCGTCCGCCGCCACGGGTAGTCGCGGCCGTTTTCCGCAAACCACGCCGCCAAGGCCTCGCGAAACGCCACCCGGCCCTTCATCGCATCGCTCTTCACTTTCGGCTTCAACATCCCGCCGCAGAGTCACCGCTGCCGTGAAACACGCAAACGCGAAATCCATGTTTCCTCCTCCGATTGGAGGATACGGGAATCCGTGACATGCCGTCGGCACCCACTAGTTTGAAAGCATGTTCAAACACCCGGTCGCGCTGCTGTTTCCCCTGATCGCCGGTCTGACCCACGCCGCTCCGATGAAGTTCGACTTCGGCTCCGACGAGGTCGTCCCCGGCGCCATCGGCATCACCCCGGCCACGGTCTTCACTCCGGAAAAAGGCTACGGCTTCGATCTCGGCATCACCCCCAAGGCGGGCGAGGGCTTCATCACCGGCGAGGGCGGCTTTTATTTCTCCGTGGAACTGCCGGAAGGAAACTACGACGTCAGCGTGCTGCTAGATGATCCCAAGGGCGGCTCGGACACCACTATCAAGGCCGAATCGCGCCGCCTGATGGTGGAAAACCTCTCCACCGCGCAAGGCCAACAGGTCACCCGGAAATTCACCGTCAACATCCGCCAGCCGGACATCCAGGGCGGATCCCGCGTCGGACTGAAGGAGCGCGAGAAGAACTACCTGCACTGGGATTCAAAGCTGACCCTGGAGTTCAACGGTCCGCGTCCCTGCGTCGCCGGCCTGGAGATTTCCCCGGCGGTCGATCCGGTCACCGTCTATCTGCTTGGCGACTCCACCGTCACGGACCAGCCCTTCGAGCCGTGGAACTCATGGGGCCAGATGTTGCCGCGGTTTTTCAAGCCGGGCGTGGCGGTGGCGAACTACGCGGAGTCCGGCGAATCGCTTGCCAGTTCGCTTTCCGCCAGGCGCGTCGGGAAGGTCGAGTCGCTGGTGAAAAAGGGCGACTACGTATTCATCCAGTTCGGCCACAACGACATGAAGTCCAAAAAGGAAGGCGCGCTGCAACGCTACGAAGCCGACCTGACCGCGCTGGTGAAAAGCATCCAGGCGAAAGGCGGCATCCCGGTGTTGGTCACCTCCATGGAACGCAAGTCCGGTCTTAAAAAGGACACGCTTGCCGGTTATCCCGACACAGTGATCCGCGTCGCCAACGCCGAAAAAGCCGCCTTGATTGATCTCCACGCGATGAGCCGCCAGCTCTATGTGGAGCTGGGAGAAAATCTCGACGCCGCGTTTCAGGACGGCACGCATCACAATAATTT
>JBEDKU010000183.1:0-4369 GCA_041172045.1 Verrucomicrobiota bacterium
GGTCCGGACCATTGGCTCTTTCAGGGGCCTCCCGCAAAAAAGCGAATTCCTTGCAGTCAGTCAGCAGTCAGTGCAGTCGCCTGACTCAATGCTCGCACGCCGGTGAACCACCCGGATACACCACACCGCTGGTGATGCGCACTTTGTCCCGTGCTTCCAGAAAACGCAGTAGGCCGTCCAGATCCATGCCCATCGCCGAGCCGGTGTGGAAGGTAACGTGACGCCCGAAGCGCTCATCCACACTTTCCATCAACTGGCTCAAGCGGATACCGTCCGGATAGGTGGAGACAAGGTCGATGATGTCGTGTCCGTGGATGGCGATGGCGTCGGTCATTGGGGAAGGTCTTGAGATGGCAGGGTTATGACGTGCGGCAATAACTTGGGTGGCAGCAGCGGAAAGAGCAAGGCCGTGATGCCTGCGACCTGATGTGACAACGGAATTCCGTCACATCCCGTGTCATAGGGATTTGATAGAAGCCAAGGGTTTCTTCCCACAATCAACCCCCAATTCAAACACCATGAATCCGAATAACAGTTCCCAAAACCAATCTCTCCTCGACGGCATCTGCCGTCGCGGAGTCCTCGTCGCCACCTCAGTCCGTTACTGGCGCGGGTGCAAACGCCTCAATCCCGAAGATCTCGGACTCAATCCCGCACACGTCTCCGACCGGCTCATCCAGCTCGGTCACAAACGCCTGATCCCGCGCGACGCGCTCCAAGCCTTCGCCCTCATCGAATCCCGGGTGCAGGCCACCGTCGAAAGCTCCAGCTTCCCGTTCCTGGGAGGCATCGGTCGCTTTGTTCCGAATCCGCGCCTCGGCGACCTCACCGACAAACTCGAAAAGCTTCGCGATGAATTTCGCGAAGCCACCCTCGACTTCGTCGCCGGTTATTCGCCCTTGCGTGAAAACGCGATGGTCGAATGGCGTGAGGCAGCCCGCCACATGAACGGCAGCGCGGAACGTCTGATCGCCACCATCGAGCAATCATTCCCGCCCGCAGGTGACATCGCCAAACGCTTCGGTTTCGAAACGCGCCTGTTCCAGATCGCTGCCCCCGACAGCATCCGCCTCGAAATCGCAGACGGCATGGAGCAACTCGAAGTGGCCGAAGACCGCCGCCGCATCGCGGACGACGCTTCCCGCCGCCTGCAAAGCGATCTCGATGGATTCATCCGTGAGAGCGTCGCGTCGCTACGTGATGAGACCGCACGACTTGCCAGCGAGGTGCTCGCCACCATTGACGGCTCTGAAAACGGCGTCCACCAACGCACGCTCAACCGGCTGACCACGTTCATCGACAGCTTCCGCACTCTGAACTTCGCCGGCGACCAACAGTTGGAAGCGACACTCGAACGCTTCCGCCGCGATCTTCTCACCCGCAGCGCGGAGGATTATCGCAACGACAGCGGCGCGATGGCCAGTCTGACAGAAGGCCTTTCACGCCTGCGCGAAAACGCCGTGCAACTCGCGCGGACGGATGCGAGCGAAGTCATCTCCCGCTTCGGGCAGATGGGATCACGCAAGCTCGCAGCGGTTAGCTGAAATCAAGAAAACTCCTGCTGGCAGCTTGCCTTCCAGCGGGAGTTCTCCAACCTTCCACCACCATGCCCCATCAGCAACGATCCGCACGCCAACTCCGGCGGCATGTCATCACCTACCAGGACATGTGCCGGGCCAACCGCACGGTCGTCCGCGAACTGGAAGCACTCTGGTTCTGGCACAAGCGCCTTGAGGACGTAGACGTTTATTGGGTCGCCGCGTCGTGGGACTGCTACGGCTGGTATCAGGGCGACATCTACATCCCGGCCATCACCGGAGCCCAACTCTCCGATCTCATCCTCGGCCAGCACACCCGCCTGACCGACGTGCTGCGCCACGAATGGGCGCATGCGGTGGCCGACCACTGGCCACACATGATCAACATCAAACGCTTCGTCAGCGCGTTCGGCGGCCCCTACGAGGCCAAAGAAACCGTGATGAAATATGATCCCGACCATCACCTGACGAAATACGCGGCCACCAACCCCTGCGAGGATTTTGCCGAGATGTTCCATTTCTACCTCCGCCACAAGGGCCGCCTGCCGACCCGCTTGGACAACAAACCCGCCATCGTCGCCAAATGGAAGTTTGTCCACTGGCTTGCCTGCCGGATTTCCCGCCGGCACCACGCACCGCTGAAGAGAAGCTGATAGATCCGCCATTCGTTTCCCATAGCCCGCCCGGTCACGCACCCGGCGGGCTTCTTCGTTTCCACTCGGAAGCAATCCCCTCTCCCAACACGCCAATACCCACACCCGACACGCCGATTTCCTCACTGAAGCGCAATTTCCCCACCACCACTCCCACCTCCTCCGACGTCACTCAATCCACTCCACACGCCAATTACTCCTCACGTGAAAACCGCAGCAAGGGCGGCCTGTCACAACGGGCCGCCCTTGCTGCATCCAATCTCTCTATCTCCATCTCTCCCAACACCACGAACCAATAACCAACCATGTCTCACTTCACCACCATCCAGACTCAGATTCGCGACTTGGATGCCCTGCACGACGCTTGCGCCGAAATGGACCTCAAGCTCGTTCAAAACGCCAACTGCCGCGGCTACGCGGGCATTAACCGACAGGCACCACACGTCATCAAGCTCAAGGGCCCCTATGACATCGCCGTCGATCCCTCACCGGAGAACGACGGCAGCTACGGCCTCACCACAGATTGGTGGGACGGTCATGTCGCCAAGGAGGTCGGTATCGGCTACGGCCGCCTGCTGCAATCCTACGGCATTCACAAGACCATCCGCGAGGCCCGTTCACGCGGACTCCGCACCCACCGCAGACAGGAGGCCGACGGCTCGATCCTGCTGACATTGGAAGGAGGTTCGCTATGAGTCGCCGCATCCATGTCCGCGTTTCCCCATTTGGGGAAATCAGCGTCGAGGCCGAAGGGTTCCAGGGCAAAGGCTGCGAGGCCGCGACCAAGGCCATCGAGGACGCTCTCGGAAAACCCCGGGAGCGCACTCGCAAACCCGACTTCTGGCGGCAATCCCAACGCCACCAGAACCAACAACAACTCGGCGAAGGAGGCGCATAAATCATGAGCCAAACCCTTCGCTTCAACCCCGGCGGCCATATCGACTGCCTTTACACCGAAGCGATAGATCTTCGTGCGCTCGGGAGACTCCAAGTCTTCCGGGCCACGGACATCCGCTTCTGTGAACGCACCCAACTCTGGAAGGTCCGCTGCGCCTCTACCGGCAAGCTCCTCCACTGCGATCCCTCCCGCGAGGCCTGCCTCGCCTGGGAACGCGCCAACCTCGGCCCGCCCAACCCGGACGCGCAGAGACCCGCCATCACATTGCCCAACCTCTACCCGGTCACCGACCCATCCTAACCAACCATCAACTCCCAATCCTCATCCCATGCAAAACCAACTCACCACCTATCTGTCCGCCGGCTACCCCGGCCTCGCTGTCATCAGTTCCGAAGAAGCACGCGCCGAAGCGGAAATCGCCACCGTCTGCACTTCACTCAAACGCCGCCTTCACGCGTGGTCCTCCAGCGAGGGCTTGGTCGATACCAAGGAAGGTCGCGTCACGGCGTGTCCCGATCCATTGGATGCCCTCCAACTCCTCGACGGCATGTTCGCCACCGACAGCCCGCGTCACGTCGTGCTGTTCCGCGACCTGCAACTCCACATGGACCAGAGCGATCCCATGCTCGTGCGCCGGATCAAGGACATCCTGCGCGTCGCCAAATCCAACGGCCACTCGATCATCCTGCTCGGCTGCCGTCTCAAGCTGCCAGCCGAACTTGAACACGAGATTACTCACGTGGATTTCAGCCTGCCAGACAACAGCCAGCTCGGCGTCGTGTTGGACGGCATTCTCAAATCCGCCAAACTCAAGGTTCCGCATCACGCCATCCGTGAGTCCGCATTACAAAGCGCGCTCGGCCTCACCACCACCGAGGCAGAAAATGCGTTCGCCTTGTCCATCATCGAAACCAAAGGCATCGACCACAAAGTCGTCGCCCGCGAAAAGGCCCGCACCTTGAAGAAGAACGGTCTGGTCGATGTCGTGGAAGCCACCACCTCCCTCGACGACATCGGCGGACTCGGCCTGTTGAAGGAATGGCTTATGCGCCGGGGCGGTGCCTTCGGCGCTTCAGCCAAAGCCTACGGTCTGCCAGCACCGAAAGGCCTGCTGATCGTCGGCATCCCTGGCACCGGGAAATCGCTCACCGCGAAGGCTACCGCCGGAGCGTTCGGCCTGCCCTTGCTGCGTCTCGACATGGGACGCGTGTTCGGCGGCATCGTCGGACAGTCAGAAGCCAACTTGCGATCCGTCATCCAAACTGCTGAGGCCATTGCGC
>JBEDKU010000184.1:0-4275 GCA_041172045.1 Verrucomicrobiota bacterium
CCAACATCCTCGTCCAGGAATTCATCAAGGAAGCGGAAGGCGCCGACATCCGCTGCGTCGTGGTCGGCGGCAAAGTCGTGGCCTCCATGAAGCGCCAGGGCGCGCCCGGCGAGTTCCGCTCGAACCTCCACCGCGGCGGATCCTCCGCCAAAGTGAAGATTTCCACCGACGAGCGCGCCGTGGCGATCAACGCCGCCAAGGCCATGGGCCTGAACGTGGCCGGCGTGGACCTGCTGCGCTCGAATCACGGCCCGGTGGTGATGGAGGTGAATTCCTCGCCGGGGCTGGAAGGCATCGAGCAATCGTCGAAAAAGGACGTCGCGGGGATGATCATCGAGTTCATCGAACGCACGGCGGTGAAGCCGTCGAAATCAACGGACAAATAGGCGGTCACGCGCCCAGCCCATGCTGTTCGCCGACCATCGCGGCAACGGACTTGGGCAAACCGTGATCCTCCGCGTGCCGGTTCCAACCGGCCACGGCTTCCAGCACTTGGTCGATGGAGTCGTCCACATGGCGGACCGCCTGATCCGTTCCGAGCCGTCTCAGATCCTCACGGGTGACCGCCCCCGCCTTCCCCATCACCCGCGCCGCGCGGAAACCCGAGGCCAGCGGATAGGTGGCGAGTGTCAGGTCATACGCGGGAGCCAAGGTCCACTGGCCGGATTCGTCCATGAGAAACGCGTGGTTCCGGCCGTGGTCATCGTCGTTCGCCGCGGCGACGTTGAACACCGCCCGCCGGAAGATTTCCTCCACCGCGCGTTGGTCGTTCGTCAGAGCACGGGCCAGCTCCATCAGATCGCCGTATTCCAGACCGTCGCGCAAGGGAGTGTGGGTCAGGCCCGAGTAGGAATGCAGGTGCAACCTGACGCCATCCGCCGTGCGATCGAATCGACGCGTTAGGAAATGGCAACCACCCGCAGCTTCCAGCAACCGCGTCTCCGGCACGTGGATTCCGGCCGCGCGGGCCATCGCCGCATAAGCGGCTTCGATCCTGCCTTCGTGCAACACCGGCTCGGTGTCGAATTTCAACAGCCAGCCGCCAAACCCATCAGGGGCCGGATCCTCCAGGCGGATCTGTGAGAAATCGTCCGAGATCGCCAGGAGAGCCTTGGGTTGTGCGCCGCCGGGCGAGATGCCGGAGCGAAGCAACTCCGCCAACACATGACCGCTCTCACCGCGCATGGCCTCCCGCGCCGCCTCTACCAGTTCGCCGAGCTCCGCCACCAGGCCATCATTGTAATCCGCCGCATCCGGATCCGGGCGAAAAGCCAACGCACCCATTTTCCGGTCGCCCTGACAGGCGAGTTTCCGCAGGACGGTCACTCGATTCCACGGAATTCCACGCTCCTCGAAATGCCGCCGCATCAAGCGCTCGCCCCACCAATCCGGCAGGGCGTCCTGAAACAAACCGTGCAGCCCGCCGAACGCCGGGGTGGGAGTCGTCACCGCGCCAATGGTTTCATTCGGCAGATAGAGCGGCGAAAGCTCTCGCCGCCCGGCTCTCCACCGCGCGTCGTATTCGAAAAAAACCACCCCGCGCCCGTCTTGATAGAGGCGGCCGACCCGCTGCTCCAGCTTGCCGGTCCACACCACTTCAAGCTCCATCATCTCCCCCTTTCCTGGCTCGACGCGGCGCGCGCTGACGCTCGGACATTTTCACCGCCTCGATCGACGGCATCGCTCCGGCCTGGTTGAACAACCCCCGCAGGTCCGCGTCCGCGCCCAATGCGACGGCAACCTTGATCAGCCGCTGGAATGACCCGCTCCCTTTCGCCTCCAACAATTTCAAAGTGGAAACGGCCACGCCCGACCGCTCGGCAAGCTCCTCCTGAGTCCAGCCTTTCGCCAATCGCAAACGTTTCAGCCGCTGCCCGACCTCTCGGGCCAATGTGACAGGATTCCGCTGATTAAGAGCTTTTATTTTGTCCACAAGGTCACACTTAGACCTTAATGGACAAAATTTCAACGATTAATTCCACTCATCCTTGCGCCTGCATCCGGCCGAGGACTTCCTCGTAGGCTTCCATCACGCCGCCGAGGTCGCGGCGGAAGCGGTCCTTGTCCATTTTCTCACCGGTCTTGAGGTCCCACAGGCGGCAGCCGTCCGGACTGATCTCGTCGGCGAGCACGATGACGGAGGGATCGGAAACGAGGCGGCCGAACTCGATCTTGAAGTCCACCAGCTTGAGCCCGCACTTGGCGAAGAAGTCGGTGAGGATGGAATTGATGGTGAGGGCGGATTTCCGCAGATGGACGAGGTCTTCCGGAGTGGCGAGGCCCATTTCGCGGATATAGTCGTCGTTGATCAGCGGATCGCCGAGTTCGTCGCTCTTGTAGGAAAACTCGATGATCGGCTGGGAGAACACGCGGCCTTCCGGCTCGCCGGTGCGCTTGCAGTAACTGCCGGCGGATAGATTGCGGACGATCACCTCGACCATGAGGATGGTGACCTTTTTCACCTCGACGTTGGTGTCGTCGAGCTTGCGGACGAAGTGGGTGGGAACGCCGGCTTTTTCGAGAAATCCGTAGATGAGCGTGCTGATCTCGTTGTTCAGGTGGCCCTTGTTTTCGAAACTGGCCTTCTTTTCGCCATTGAAGGCGGTGGCGTCGTTCTTGAACTCCATGCGCAGGGTTTCCGGGTTTTCGGTGGCCCACAGGCGCTTGGCCTTTCCTTCGTAAAGCGGTGTCATTGGGAAGTGGTAAAACCCCGCCCCGTCGCGGTCAAGAGCGCTGAAATGATTGCAGCGAAAAGCGAATGCTTCCAATCTGCCGAAATTCAAGACTTGCAAAGTAAATCGGATTTCCGGAGTCTCCTCGCCCAGATGGATTCAGAAGCAAGGAACAGCTCCAAGGGATTGTCGGCATCGAGGCCGAAGGTCCTGCGGGCGCGCTCGCTGCCATCCAGCAGGCCGTTCAACGTGGCGGTTTTTTTTGCGGCGCTGCATTATCTCGGGCTGATCACCACGGCCACCGCGCTGGTGTTGTTTTTCCGGGAGCCGAGCCAACTCGCGATGAAGGTGATGCTGTGCGGCCTGATGTTCAGCATCATCCTGTGGGTCATCGCTTTTTTCAAACGGCGCGCGGCTTACTGCCCGCTGTGCAAGGGCACGCCGCTGATGAATTCCGGCGCACTCCCCCACTCCAAGGCCTGGCGGTTGTATCCGCTCAATCACGGGGTGACCGCCACGCTCTCCGTCATCGCCTGCCAGCGGTTCCGCTGCATGTATTGCGGCTCGGACTTCGACCTGCTCAAGACGCCCTCGCATCTGCGCGGGATGGGTGGCGACGGCGAATGAACCGGCTTGTCAGGAGCTCCCCAGCCGGGCGTGCCGCTCGGCCATGGTCCACGCGACTTCGGGCACCAGTTCGCGCCAGCGCTCGTCATTGGCAAGGATCATTCGGCAGACATCGCGGCCGGTGAAAACAAGATCCTGATTATCCTCGCACGGGATGCCCTGGATCCTTCCGTTCGTGAGGAAATGGCGATAGAGATGCACGCAGTCGGCCGGCGGCATGAAGGTCTCGGCGGTGACGAGCTCGCCGTTGCGCCGGTTCTTCCAGGGAAAGACATGCAGCGTGACGCCTTCCTTGAACAGCCGGCCGAAGGATTCCAACAGTCCGCCCGCGAGATTTTCCGACCACTTGGGTTTGAAAAGTTCGTTGAGCAGGCCGATGCTCAGGATGATGCCGACGGGCTTGCTTGTGTAACGATAGAGAAACGCCGCGATGCGGTGGAACTCCGCCAGGCGCGAAAGCAGCACGGTTTTCCCAAGCGCCTGCAGGGCATCCGCCCGGTCGAGGAAATCCACCGGATCCACCACGCGGCCGCGCAGCAGGTTGTGCATCGACATCTCGCACAGCTCGATGGCGGAGACCCGGTCGTCCTCGCTGAGGTTTGCGACGAAGCCGCCGCGCGCCTGTTCCAACATCCGCAGATGCACGTTCATCACCGGATCGAAACTGCCGCGGAGGAGCAGCACCGGGTGCCGATAGAGCGCTTCCGCCGGCTGGACGACCTCGCCGCTGGGCAGGAACATGGTCGCCTCGGTGAGACCGCTTTCCACGAGTTGCAGCGCGCAGAGACGATTGTCGAAAAAGCTGTATCCGTGGCCGGTGAATTTCAACAAATCCACCTCCACGCGCCCGGTGACGAGATTGTCCACCAGGGATTCCACGAATTTCCGCAAATGCCCACGATGGTGGAAGGCGGAGTGGATCAGGTTTACCCCGATGGTGCCGAGAGCCTCCATCTGGTCGATGGTGCGGACGTCC
>JBEDKU010000185.1:0-5826 GCA_041172045.1 Verrucomicrobiota bacterium
CGAGTATTTCCTCCGGGTTCGCTACGACCTGACAGCACCTAACGCCTGGTATCCCGCCGGGATGCCGATCGCTTGGGATGAAATCCCGCTGCCATGGGGCAAACGCACCCCGCCATCGCCCGCCGCGTCCGAATCCGCCGCCGGATTCACCGAGGATGCCGCGCGGATCACCGTGAAGGCGAAGGACTTCGACGCGACCATCGACAAATCGAGCGGCTACCTCACCTCCATCAAGTCCAAGGAACAGGAATGGCTGCTCTCCCCCTTGAAACTCAATTTCTGGCGCCCCACCACGAACAACGACGAGGGCGCCAAGCTCAATCACAAGCTCAAGATCTGGCAATACGCCGGGACAAAAGCCACCGCCACCAAAACGACAGTGGTCCAGGATGGGAACGATGTCGTCGTCACCGCCGAGCTTGCCATCCCGGCCAACCAGAGCGCGGCGACCCTCCGCTACCGCTTCACCGGCGGCGGCCAGATCGCCATTGATACGGAATTCCGCCCGGGCAAGGGACTGCCGACGATTCCACGGATCGGCTATCAGTGCGAGATCCCCGACACAGCGCCGATCTGGAAATGGTTTGGAAACGGACCGCACGAAAACTACACCGACCGCAAGTCCGGCTCGTGGACCGCGATTCACGAGGGACTCGTCCCCGCGTTGTTCCATCCCTATATCGACCCTCAGGAATCAGGCAACCGCACCGGCGTCCGCTGGGCGACCCTGTCCAGCCCGGCCGGCGGCGGCAGCCTGCGGATCGATGCGACTGGAAAGTCGTTGTTGGAAATGTCCGCCTACCCGTGCGCCGCCGCCGACATCCAGCTCGCGATGCACTCCTGCGAGATTCCCGCACGGAGATTCCACACGCTCAATCTCGACCACCGCCAGTCCGGTCTTGGTGGCACCGACTCATGGGGGGCCCTGGCCCTGCCGCAATACCTGATCCGGCCGGACAAGACCTATCAGTGGTCGTTCCTGCTGTCGCCGGCCGCGACGCAGTCGCTCCGGCCGTCGGAGTTGCCGAGACAACTTCCCGCACCGGAATCCGCCCCTGCGAAATGAGACTCACTCCGCCGGCTTGGTGGGTGTGAGGGTGAATTCCAGTGTTTCCGCGCCTCGAACCACCCTCACCCGCACCGGCCGGCCGGGGAGTAGATAGAAAAACGCGTTCGCGGCATCCGCGTAGTCGGCGATCTGCCGGTTGCCGATGCTGAGAAGCACGTCGTTTGGCCGGATCCCCACCGCCGCCGCCGGCGAGTTGGCAAGCACCCGGCTGATTTGTGGGATTTGCGATTCCGCGCGCATGGCCAGCCCGAGCCAACCGCGGACCAACCGCCCGCCGTTGCAAACATCATGCCTTACCCGGCGCACCGCCTCGGCGGGGATGGCGTAGCCGGTATTTCCCGAACCCGTGCTTTGGAAAACGATGGCGACCACCCGTCCGGCATCATCCAGCAAAGGGGTGCCGGGTGCTGGCACCGTCTGGCTGAAACTCACCCGCAACAGGGCGAAAGGTAGAATCTTGCCGCCCACCTGCTTGACCCACCCCGTGGTGCGGCACTTAGCGGATCCTCCGGCGTCCATCACATTCAAGGAAGCGCTGGCGCTTGGGTTAGCGTCCTCCACCCAGTCCATCGCTTTAGGAGCCACCCCACCCTCCGTCTGGATGAACCCAAGCCGCGAAACCGGATCGTGTCCGATCGCCCTGGCTTGAACCGTTCGGTTCCCGAGTTGGAGCTTCGGACTCAGCCCGTCGGCTCCAGCCATCACGATCGCCACCATCTCCGAATCCCCGCTCACCGGCACGGCGGTGGACTCACTCGGCATTCCTCCGGGCAAAGCGGGGAAACTCACCTGCCAACGCGGGCTGACCGCGACGGGCTGCGCGAGGCCTGTGGCGACGCAAGCAACCCAAACCAATAACAATCGTTCCGACCACTGTCGGCGCGGGCATTCCAGATCCACCATCTCGGGGTTGCTGGAATTAGAAAACCTGTTCGCCGATATTGCCTTGAGTCGTGGGACTCAGGTCCAACTGGTTGAGCTGCTCAACCGCGGGTGGAGTGGGTGCCGGGACGACTTGGTAGTTCACCGGTGATACCGGTGTTCCTTCTTTCACCACGTCACGCGGCGTGAGGAAAAAAGCCACGGTCAAAGCCGCGTAGGCCAAGCCCGCACCATAAGCCCATTTCGAGGGACCCATGTCGGAGAACCAACCGGTGACATTTCCGAAGAAATGAGATAAAGCCGACTTTTTCACCGCCTGCTCGCGCTGGTTTTGATGAAATTCACAGAGGAAATCCTGCCAGTAGCCCTCCTCGGGACGCTCATCGCGCTTGAGGGCTAAAAGATCTCCAATTTGTTCAATCGTTGGTTTCACTGCGGTTGATAATTAGGATTTATAAAATAATTACCCCGAGCGCAAGAATAATTTTAAAATCTTTCTTCCCAACTGTCCTGCAGGGCGGATTGAAGTTGAAGATGCGCATAATGGAGCCGGGATCGGATGGTCCCTTCCGATGTATTGAGCACCTTGGCAATTTCCGCATGGGACATGCCTTGGATGTCGAACATCGTCACAACCATTCTGTGGGGGTCAGACAACTTCTTCATCGCTTCGTTCAATTTTAGCTGCAATTCATTGAGATTGGTCTGCTTCTCGGGATTCGCCTCATGGGCGGTATCGATCAATGCCGGATCCTGCTGTACCGATGACTCCATATCGTTGATACTCAGACTGATGCGACGTTTTCTTTTTTTCAGGAAGTTGAGCGTCAGATTGACTGCTATTTGATAGATCCAGGTATAGAACGCGGAGTTCCCCTTGAATTTTCCGAGCGATTGATAGGCCCGGGCGAAGATCTCCTGCAGCAGATCGTGAGTATCCTCCTTGTGGGAGGTCATGTTGTAAACGAGACCATACAGCTTGTCGCCATACTTGAGGATCAGGGCGTCAAAGGCACGCGTATCACCCTGTTGGGCACGCGTGACAAGGTCCTGGTCAGGGTCGGGGGGACGTGGCTGACGAAACATGGAAATGGGGGTGGTGAACAGCACGAAGACCCTACACGGACACCACAGGTTGTAAAGAAGCGCAAAAATCCCGTTTTTCCAATTGCCACGTGCCGCTCTCGATCAGTCTGGAAAAACAGGGAAAACCAAACCGCCACCTCTCGCCACGAAATCAATACCGCGCGTAAAATGGTTTCCGGTAACATTTCGTGAAACTCCGCAGGTGGTTTGTCCGTATGACCCAGCACATGAGCAACAACGATCAGGCGGCAGTGGAGCGACTCCACGAAGTTTACCAACAAATGAAACTGGAACTCGGCCGCGTGATCGTCGGCCAGGACCAAGTCGTGGACCAAACCCTCATGGCCATCTTCTGTCGCGGCCACGCCTTGCTGGTTGGCGTGCCCGGGCTCGCGAAAACCCTGCTCGTCGCCACCCTCGCCCGCGCCCTCGAACTGAGTTTCAAGCGCATCCAGTTCACTCCCGACCTCATGCCCGCTGACATCACCGGCACCGACGTGCTCGAAGTGAACCCGGAAACCGGCCACCGCGGCTTCCGTTTCGTCCACGGCCCGATCTTCGCCAACCTCGTGCTCGCCGATGAAATCAACCGCACCCCGCCCAAAACCCAGGCCGCTCTGCTGGAGGCCATGCAGGAGCACCACGTCACCGTCGGCGAACACACGCTTGATCTCCCCAAACCCTTCTTCGTCCTCGCCACCCAGAACCCGATCGAACAGGAAGGCACCTACCCGCTCCCCGAGGCCCAGCTCGACCGATTCCTCTTCAACATCATCGTCGATTACCCGTCCGAAGCCGAGGAACGCGAAATCATCCGTCGCGTCACCAGCCCGTCCGACACTCAAGTCACTCCGCTGCTCAACGCCGAAGAAATCGTCAAAATCCAAGCCATTGTCAAACGAGTGCCCGTCGGCGACCACGTCATCGACTTCGCCGCCAAGCTCGCCCGCGCCACCCGCCCCAAGGACGCTTCCGCCCCGGAATTCGTCAAGGAAATGGTCGGTTGGGGAGCGGGTCCGCGCGCCGGCATCAGCCTCATTTCCGCCGCCAAAGCCCACGCCGTGCTCCGCGGCCGCTACCACGCCACCACCGGCGATGTCGCCGCCGTAGCCGCCCCCGTCCTGCGCCACCGCGTCCTCACCACCTTCAACGCCGAAGCCGCCGGCATCACCAGCGACGACGTCATCCAGCGCCTCATCAAACTGCTCGCTCCCAAGGAAGAATTCGTTCTCTGATCCGTGAGCGAATCCCTCAAACTCCCCGACTGCATGCGTCTCCTCCCCGAGGAGACCATGGGCATCATGCGCCGCCTCGAATGGTATGCGCGCCGCCGGATGGTCGGCACCCTATCAGGCCGCCACACCTCGCCGGACAAGGGCTTCTCCGTCGAATTCGCCGAGCACCGCGAATATTCGCCGGGAGACGATCCGAAGAACCTCGATTGGCGCGTCATGGCGAAAAGCGACCGCCAGGTGATCCGCCAATACATCGAAGAAACCAACCTGCGGGCCATGATCGCCGTCGATGTTTCCGGCTCCATGAACTACACCGGGGACTTCGCCGCAAAATCCAACGGCCACGCCCTCTCCAAACTCGAATACGCCAAACACCTCGCCGCCGCGCTCGCCTATCTGTTCGTGAAACAGGGCGATGCCGCCGGTCTCGTCACTTTCGACAAAACCACCCGCGGCTTCGTCCGTGCCGGCAGCCGCCCCAGCCAGGTGCGGCGGATTCTCGAAGAACTCCACACCACCCAGGCCGGACAAGACACCGACGTCGGCGGCGTGCTCCACCAGGTCGCCGAGCGCATCCCGAAGCGCGGGCTCGTCGTCGTCATCAGCGACCTGTTCGACGACCCGGAAAAAATCGTCGAAGCCCTCCACCACTTCGATTTCCGTCAGCACGAACTCGTCGTCTTCCACCTGCTCGCCGAAGAAGAGCTCACCTTCCCCTTCAAGAGCTTCCAGCGTTTCAAAGACCTGGAAGGCGTCGAAGCCATGCTCCGGATCGACCCGCAGGCCGTACGCGCCGCCTATCTCGAAAAACTCCGCGCATTCGTCAAACGTATCGACTCCGCCTGCGGAAAAATGCGCGCCGACTACGTTCCGGTGAACACCCAAACCCCGCTGCGTGACACGCTGCTGCGCTACCTCGGAGGCCGTAAATAGATGTTGTTCCTCAATCCATGGCTGCTCGCAGGCCTGGTCGGGGCGACGATCCCGATCATCATCCATCTCGTCCGCCAACAAGCGGCCAAGCCCGTCGAGTGGGGAGCCATGCGTTTCCTCTTCGACACCATCTCCATCCGCCGTCGCAAGATGGAATGGGAGGACCTGCTGCTGATGGCGGCACGCTGCCTACTGTTAGCGCTTTTGGCGCTCGCCCTCGCCCGGCCCTTCATCCCGCCGGATTCAAACATCCCATGGCTCTTCGTCCTGCCCGCCGGTCTCATCGGCGTCGCACTCTTCGGCGGGTCGTTCGTCCTCGGCAGCAAAAAGGCCCGCTGGATCACGCGAGCCATCGCCGCCTCCCTTCTGCTCGCCGCCGCCGGGTTGATCCTGTTGGAAAAATTCCTGAACCTCAAACGCTTCGAAGCCAGCGGTCGCCGCGACGTGGCTCTGGTCATCGACGCCTCCGCGTCCATGGAACTCACACGCGATGGCAGGACCCGGTTCCAGCAAGCCATCGAAGAGGCCAAACAACTCGTCAAGGAAGCTCCGAACGGCACTGCGTTCACCGTCGTCCTCGGTGGTCCCGCACCCGAAGCGAAGACCGCCGCTCCCCTCACC
>JBEDKU010000186.1:0-3257 GCA_041172045.1 Verrucomicrobiota bacterium
GTGTCGATGCAGTGGGCTAACAAATCACCGGTCACGCCGGAGCCGGCGGCCGCGGCATCGAGACGCCAGAGACCGGCGCCGCCTTGCGGGAGTTCTTCGGAAATCGTCCAGTCCTGGAGGAAATTCGCGCGGTAGTGGAAGATGCGGCCGAGTTCGCCGGCATCGACGATGTTCTTGGCAAGCGTGACGGCGGGAAGGAAGCGGTAGTTGTACCAGACGAGGTTGGGCAGGCCGGATTTTTCGACGGCTTCGACCATTTTCTCACCTTGCTCACCGTTGAGGGCGAGCGGTTTCTCGCAGAGGATCATCTTGCCGTTGGCGATGCAGGCGAGCGCGATCTCGGCGTGGGAATCGTTCGGCGTGCAGATGTCGATGGCGTCGATGTCCTCGCGTTTCACCATTTCGCGCCAGTCGGTCTCGTAGGAGGCGTAGCCCCATTTCTCGGCGAAGGCGGCGACCTTTTCCTGGTCGCGGCCGCAGACGGCCTGGCGGACGGGGACGTGCTCGGTGTCGAAGAAATGGGAGAGCTGGGAGTAAGCGTTCGAATGGGTGCGGCCCATGAAGCCGTAACCGATGAGGCCGATGCGGATTGGTTTTTTCATGAATGGGAATGGGATTGGGGTGAATTCTGCGGAGTAGTCACACAGAGACGGAGAATCGCCTATCTTTCTTTCCGCCAGAGGGCAAGGGCAAGCTGCCGGGCCACCTGCGGTCCTTCTCGCCGCCCGTTCGCTCCCGCCTCGCCTTCCCGAAAAACGACGCCTGCCTCCACAGCGAGTTCCAAGTCGGTATCGAGGAACCCTCCGATTTCCCCAGCGAGATCGGCCGCGCCCGCCTCGTGCTCGCCGCCTGCCAGACCCACGCCGACGCTCTCGCCGACGCTCTCGCCGACCACGGCTGGATCGACGAGGACACCGACGCCCTCGCCGCCTCCATCGATCTGCTCGATGGCGGCGACACCGAGCACGAAACCGCCAAGGACAACAAAAGAGGCTTCACCCAAGGCCGCAACCTCGCCGCCAACGCACTCTACAAAATGTGCCTCAGCATCCAGAACGCCGCCCGCCTCGCGCACCCCACCTCCAAGGCCGCCACGCCAAAGACGAAGCCACCCTGGTCGCCCGTAACCGTTACCTCCTCGACGAGTTCCCCCCACGCAATGGAGCCAAAGCCGCAGAAAAGCCCGTCACCCCGCCAGCCCCATAAGGAGAGGCGACAGGCTCCCCAACTTCACTCAGTGTTTTGCTAAAATCACCATTCGCGTATCCTGCGGCCATGAAGACGAAAATGCCCGAACCGAAAATCATCACACGGAAAGGGAAAGCCGTCTGAGATGCAACCGATTTCTGGACCATTTGTTGTTTAGTTAAGAGAGTTGATGTTGGCCTCAAATTGGGCCGGGGTTTGGTAGGCGAGCGCGGAGTGTTTCCGCTGGGTGTTATAGTAGGCGTTGATGTAGTCGAAGATCTCGGTGCGGGCGTCGCTGCCGTCGATGAAGCAACCGTCCTGGAGCATCTCGCTTTTGAGGGTGCCCATGAAGGATTCGGTCCAGGCGTTGTGATAGGGATTGGCGCGGGCCGACATGCTTTGGCGCATTCCCGCCTGGCCGAGGATCTGGCGATAGGCCCCGCTGCCGTATTGGCTGCCCCGGTCGCTGTGGAAGATGAGATCCGGGGCGGTGTCGCGCGAGCCGAGGGCTTGTTTGAGGGCGTCGCCCACCAGCTCGGCGCGCATGTGGTCCGCCAGGGCCCAGCCGACGATTTTGCGCGAACAAAGGTCGATGATGACGGCTAGATAGATCCAGCCGGCGGAGGTCGGGATGAAGGTGATGTCACCGGCCCAGACCCGGTTGGGTTTCTCGGGCAGGGGCTGGCCGAGCAGGAGGTTGGGCGAGGGTTTGTCGGCGCGGCCGTCGCTCGTTCTCGGGACATAGGTCTTGGGCTGGATGGCTTTGAAGCCGCGTTCCAGCATGATCCTGCGGACCCGGGCGGGAGCGCAGGTGATGCCTTGGTCGGCAAGCTGATCCCTGATTCTGCGGTAGCCGTAGCGGCGGCGGTGACGCTTGAAAACGGCCTCGATTTCCAAGCCGATCTCTTCGTCGGAAGACTGCATGGGTGTGGGCGCGGCGGCGTGATAATAGCTGCTCCGGGGAACGTCGAGGGTGGCGCAGATCCGGCGGATGCCCTGGCCGGTGGCTTGGTGGATGTTGCCGATCATTTCGCGAAGTTGGGCTGGGGTCTGGTGCCGAGGATGACCGCGGCTTTTTTTGAAATGTCATTTTCCGCCTTGAGGAGGGCGACTTCGCGTCGCAGGGAGCGCAGGTCGTCCGCTGCGGACCGCTCGCTTTCGGCTCGTGGTCCTTCGCTACCGACCTGCGCTCCCTGCGAGTCCTGCTGCCATTTGTAGAGCAGGTTGCTGCCGATGCAGAGTTCTTCGGCAATCTGGGAGATGGGCTTGCCGGTGCTGATGAGTTCGACGGCCTGGGCTTTGAACTCGGCGGTGTAGCGTTGACGTGGTTTGGGATTCATCCGGGCTGATTGTGGAGGTAGCTGGTCCAAAAATCTAGCTCACCTCAGTCTCGGTCATTCTCCCCATCGAGATTTACCAGGAAATGCTCGAACGCTTGGAAGATGCCGATGACCCGGCCCAATTCGAGGCCAAAATCCACTCTCTTAACTAAACAAAAAACGGTCCAGAAATCGGTTGCATCTCATAACCCATTTTAGACCGCAGATGGACGTGGCGGACTTCCCCCCACCCATCGCCGCTTCAAATCCGGACCCGCAGATCCCGCATGCTCCACAGCAGCCCCTTCGCGCCGCTACCGCTTCCTTTCATCGTCCGGGCTCCATCCTTCCGTTTCACTCCGAACCGCTCCCGTGCGCTCGTAAACGCCTCGTTCACAAACTCCTTGCTGCCGATCACCGCGCCGTCCGTGAAATAGCGCACCCGACAACGCAGCATTTTCGCCATTCCAAGATCCTTCAAAGCCGTGCCGTTGTCCTCGCTCTCCAGCAGTTCCACCGTATTCATCGTACTCTGGCCCAGCCCTTTTGCGGCTCGTGACACCTCCGCGCGCCCCGGCTTTTTGCCTAACGCCAGTCCCATCAGTCGCCGGTACAAGCGCGAGACCTCCGGCCATTTCTCCGCCTCGCATCCCACGCCCTGATCGCAAAAATACGCCCGCACCAGGCCCTCGCGCGCTTTTTTCCCATTTCCCATTGCCCTTCGCCCCGCCGCCCACCGCTTCCCCATAA
>JBEDKU010000187.1:0-4338 GCA_041172045.1 Verrucomicrobiota bacterium
CATGCCCGAGAAGGTCGGCGAGCTGCAGGCAATGTGGGACGCATGGAACAAGGACAACGTGAAACCACTCTGGGGCGAGGGCTCGGGCGACAGCGATGGTGCGGAACCCGGTGATCGTGGGAAACGCAAGAAAGCCAAAGCCGTCCAATAGAATTGATCACCACATCTGCCAATCATTCCAACCATGAGAAACTTGCACTACGTTCTCCTCCCTTTTTTCGTCCTGGGCACGCAGGCCTCCGCCGCCACCCCGGCGGCCAGGCCCAACATCATCGTCATCTACACCGACGACCACGGCTATGCCGACCTCGGTTGCCAAGGCGTCGCCAAGGACGTCAAGACTCCTAACATCGACGCGTTGGCCGCAGCCGGCGTGCGGATGACTTCCGGCTACGTCACCGCCCCGCAGTGCTCGCCTTCGCGGTGCGGCCTGATCATCGGTCAGTTCCAAGGTAAGTTCGGCATGGATAACAACAAATCCTGGAGTGCTGTGCCGGGCCTGTCAGAAAAGTTCTTCAACCTGAAGACCTTGCCGGACCGGATGAAAGGTGCCGGCTACGTCACCGGTATGGCTGGAAAATCGCACCTTGGCTCGAATGACAGTGGCAAGCTGACCGAACTCGGTTTCGACAAGGTCTTCTTCAAACATAGCAATGCCCCCGGCCACTGGAACATGAACATGAAGGGCGAGGACATCCCGCCTCAGGAACACCCGAAACTCAGCGGCTATCACCTTGAGCAGATCACGGATTTCACCTGTGCCTTCATCGACCGCTTCAAGGCGCAACCGTTCTTTTTCTACGTCGCCTACCGTTCCCCACACATCCCGCTGGACGCGCCTAAAAAATACACGGACCGCTTTCCAGACGCCCAACCAGAGGCCCGCCGCAAGGCCCTCGGCATGATCGCCGCCGTGGACGACGGCGTAGGAAAAGTCATGGATACCCTGCGAAAAAACGGCATCGAGGAGAACACCTTGGTTTTCGTCATCAGCGATAATGGCGCACCGATCGGACTAACCACCCCTGAATCACGTGCGGCGGGAGCCCGCGACTGGCCCGGATCGCTCAATGATCCTTTGAATGGCGGCAAAGGCATGCTGATCGAAGGCGGCATCCGCACGCCCTTCGTCATGCAATGGAAAGGCACTATCCCTGCCGGCCAGGTTTATGACCAGCCCGTCATCTCCCTCGACGTCGCCGCCACCGCCAACGCCCTCGCAGGTAATCCCGACGATCCGGCGCTCGATGGAGTGAACCTCATCCCCTATCTGACCCACAAGAAGTCCGGCGCCCCGCACGAGACACTCTGCTGGAGATGGGAAGGCCAGTTTGCCATTCGCAAGGGAGACATGAAGTATCTCATTTCCGGAAAGCGCCAGTATCTGTTCAACCTCGCCAGCGATCCGGAAGAGAAAAACAACCTCCACGCTCAAAAAACCGATCAGTCAAAAGAACTCCGGGACCAATTGGAAAAATGGAGCCAGTCACTCATTCCCGCCGGACTTGATCAGCCGGGCAGGTCGGTAGATCTCGGGTTTTTCGACTTCTATCTCGATGGAAAACACGACCTCGCGAAAGGGGGTGGGGATTCCATGCCCAAAAGAAAAAAGGGAAAGGCGAGGCGTGAAAAGGCCGCGACCACTGACGAGTCGGAATCCGAAGAATAACCCAAGCTCCTAAACCACGAGCACGACATTCGACACACCATGCAACTTTCATTAGTCATCCTGACAACACTCAGTCTCAGTGGCACCACGTTTGCCGCCAAACCCAACATCATCGTTTTTTATACCGACGACCACGGCTACGCCGACCTAGGCATCCAAGGAGTCCTGAAGGACCTCAAAACACCTAACATTGACACCCTCGCCCGCGGTGGCGTTCTTGCCAGAAACGGCTACAGCACCGCACCGCAATGCGTCCCATCCCGCGCCGGCCTGATGATCGGCAAGTTCCAAAGCCGCTTCGGGGTGGAAAACAACGGTGATGACTTGGGAGGCTTTGACAAGGAAACCACCATTGCGGATCGACTGCAACAG
The DNA here is from genome assembly GCA_041172045.1 of Verrucomicrobiota bacterium. Lineage (GTDB taxonomy): Bacteria > Verrucomicrobiota > Verrucomicrobiia > Verrucomicrobiales > Akkermansiaceae > Luteolibacter. Next base: position 2,042 of record JBEDKU010000187.1, read on the forward strand.
GCCGGTTACGTCACCGCCCAGTTCGGAAAATGGCACCTCGGACCTGAAGCACATTTGACAAAACACGGATTTAAACACTCCTTCTCACAAAACAACCAGGGCACGTTCTCATCCAACATCACGCTCGATGGACAGGACCGCCCGATGGGAAGAATGTCCGCCGAAATGTATCACGTCGATGGGTGCAGCCGCGCCGCGGCCGCGCTCATCGACCGTTACAAAGATCAGCCACTCTTCCTCTATATCGCCTACCGCGCACCGCACGTTCCACTGGACGCACCAAAGAAATACCTCGACCTCTTTCCCGGAGAGATGCCCGAGCGCCGTCGCCAGGCCCTCGCCATGATTTCCGCCGTGGACGACGGCGTCGGACTCATCACCGAGACGTTGAAAAAGCACAACCTCACCGAAAAGACACTCATCTTCCTGATCGGTGACAATGGCGCGCCACTCAAGATCACCATGGCCGACAAACCCGGCGGCGGTCCCGGGTGGGACGGTAGCCTCAACACTCCGCTCAATGGTGAAAAAGGAATGCTCGCGGAAGGAGGAATGCACACTCCGTTCGTCGTTTCATGGCCCGGTACCATTCCGAGCGGTCAATCCTACGGTCATCCTGTCAGCGCCCTGGATGTCGCCGCCACCGCCTGCGCCATCGCCGAAATCAAGACCCAGCCCGAAGATTTCGATGGTGTGAATCTCATTCCCCACCTCAAAGGAGAAGTCCAAACTCCGCCGCACGAGTTTCTCTGCTGGCGCTGGGGCGGTCAGGGAGCCATTCGCGAGGGCAACTGGAAACTCCTCCGCGGCGGCGATCGTGAATACCTCTTCGACCTCGAACACGACTTCGTTGAGAAGTCCAACCTCGCTTCCAAGCACCCGGAGACCATGCAACGCCTGCGTGACAAACTGGAAACATGGAGCAAAGGCCTCAAACCACCCGGCCTCGCGCCCTTCCCGCTTTCCGCTGCTGGAATCAAGTATTTCGATCACTACCTCGACGGGAAATCCACTACCGCAGAACCCGACGACGAAGACGAGGACGCGAAGCCAAAACGCCGGCGGGCAAAACGTAAATGATCCGACCCAGTCTTCGCCGCCACGCTGAAAGCCTTCTGAGAAAAAGCATCCGGATGGACCGAGTGCCAGCAGCGGAAAATTGATCCCGCAAAGTGAAAGGCAGATTCAAATCCTAAACCCATGAAACAATACCTCATCATTCCCCCGCTACTCGCCCTCTGCTGCGGATCTCTGTCCGCCGTGGAAAAACCCAATATCGTCCTCATCATGGCCGATGACATGGGCTTCTCCGACATCGGCTGTTATGGCTCGGAAATCCCGACACCGAATCTGGACGGACTCGCCGCCAACGGCCTGCGCTTCACCCAGTTCTATAACAGCGCCCGCTGTTCCCCCACTCGCGCCGCGCTACTCACCGGGCTGCATCCTCACCAGGCCGGGATGGGCCGCCTGGCCGAGGAGACGATCGGCGTGAAGACCCAAGGCCCCGACGCCTATCTCGGCCACCTCAACAACCGCTCGGTCACCCTCGCGGAAGTCCTGCGCCCCGCAGGTTACAAAACCTACATGGCGGGCAAATGGCACCTCGGCCAGCGAGACGAATCCAAGTGGCCGCTCCAGCGCGGTTTCGACCGCTACTACGGAATTCTCTCCGGCGCGGCGAGTTACTTCAAACCTGATGGCCTGCGAGGCCTCACGCTCGACAACCAACAACTGCCAGCACCCGCCGGACCGGACTACTACACCACCGACTCATTCACCGACTTTGCCATCAAGACCGTGAATGAACATCAGGGTGAAGCGCCGTTTTTCCTCTATCTCTCCTTCAACGCCCCACATTGGCCGCTGCACGCCAGGGATGAGGACATCAAAAAATTCATCGGCAAATACCGCGCCGGTTGGGACAAGATCCGCTCCGCCCGCCACACGAAGATGATCGGCCAAGGCATCGTGAAACAGGAATGGCCTCTCTCCGACCGCGACTCGGAAGCCCGGGCGTGGGACAACTTGAGCGAGCAGGAAAAAACCGATCTCGACTACCGGATGGCCGTTTACGCCGCTCAGATCCATCGGATGGATTGGAACATCGGCCGCCTCGTCGCTACTCTCAAACAGCGAGGCGAACTCGAGAACACGCTGCTCTTTTTCCTATCAGACAACGGCGGCTGTGCCGAACCCTACACCGATCTCGGCGGACACGCGCAGTCAAAGATCAATGATCCTGCGAACTCAAGCAGTGTCTCCTACGGCACCGGTTGGGCCAACGCCTCCAACAC
>JBEDKU010000188.1:0-2670 GCA_041172045.1 Verrucomicrobiota bacterium
CTTCACGATCGGCATGCGCGGCATCCACGACAGCGCCATCGTCGGCCCGAAAACCCAGCCCGAGCGCATCGCCACGGTTGAGCGGATCTTCGCCGACCAGCGCGGCTTGTTAGCCAAATATCTCGGCAAAGGTAATCCCACCCGCGTCGGCCAGATCTTCGTCCCCTACAAGGAAGTGCTCGACGACTATGACGCCGGACTAAAGGTGCCCGACGACGTCCCCATCGTCTGGCCCGACGACAACTTTGGCTACGTCCGCCGCTTCGCCACCTCCGCCGAACGCAAGCGGTCCGGCGGGCTCGGCGTTTACTACCACGCCTCCTATCTCGGCGCGCCGCTGTCCTGGCTCTGGATCGACACCCTGCCGCCCGCACTGGTCTGGTCCGAGATGATGCGAGCCTATGAACAAGGCGCGGGCAGCTTCTGGATCGTCAACGTCGGCGACCTCAAGAACACCGAACGCTCCACGGAGTTCTTCCTCGACCTCGCCTGGCACGCCAACCGCACACCTCCCGACGCCCCCGCGCGTTTCATGCGTGAAACCGCCGCCCGCGATTTCGGCAAGGAACACGCCGCCGCGGTGGTGGACATTCTCACCCGCCTCCAGTCCATCAACTTCACCCGCAAGACCGAACACCTCCAGTGGCACCCATCCCTCACGCCCTACAAGCCCACGGAATTCAACGAGGCCGAAATCGCCCAACGCCTGAAGTCTTGCGCCGATCTCCTGCACGATAGCAACGCCCTGGATAACAAACTACCCGCCACCGCTCGCGACGCGTATTTCCAACTCGTTGGCTATCCCGTCGCCATCACCGCCGCCGCCAACGAACGCTATTTCCGCTCCGAACTCGCCCGCGCCGACGAAGCCCGCGGCCGCGATCCCAAGGCCAATCTCGATGCTTCGGCCGCCGGCCAAAAGCGCATCACTGAGACCACCGCGAGTTACAACAAAGACATTGCCGATGGCAAATGGCGCAACATCGTGACCGAAAACGGAGTATTACCGAAAGAATGGCCACGCTTCCAACGCGACATGAAGATCGCCTACCCGCAACCCGGGACCGACAACGTCTGCCCGCCCGCTCCTCTCGCACCTACAGCCCTGCCCCGCCCGGCGGGTGCCAAGCCGGGAGATTTCGTCGAACGCGACGGTGTGGTCTCCATCTTCGCCGGAAATTTCGTCGGTAAAACTGACCTGCCCTCCGGCGCGGGCTGGCGCTCAGTCCCCGGGCTCGGCCGCACCGGCTCCGCTGTCACCGTGCTGCCTTCGACCGCCGCCATCACTCCGGCCGCCGCTCCAACTCTCGACTACCGCTTCCACGTCACGTCCAACAATCCCGCCACACTCCACGTCCGCCTGCTACCGACCCATCCGTTAGTAAGCGGCCAGGGCCTGCGCCTTGCGGTTTCCATCGACGGTGGTCCGCCCCTTCAGCTCGCCGTGACCATTGGTTTCGATCCAAAAAGCAAGGAGTGGTCCAACCGCGTTCTCGCCAATGCCACTACGGCCACGCTCAAGATTCCTAACATCCTCAAGCCTGGCGCACACACCCTGCGTCTCATCGCCGTCGATGCCGGCGTCGTCGTGGACAAGATCGTCATCGACCTCGGCAGACTCAGACCGTCCTACGACGGCCCGGCGGAAACGCGCGTTCCCTGAAACCTTTTGAATTACCAATAATCACATCACCAGCAGCCTGACCATCATGAGGATTCTACTATTAATTATCATAGGTATTTGTTCCACAACATCCGCTCCCTCCCAGAACCTCAGCGAGCCAGTTCGACTCAAACAGCTATTCAATTTTGATTGGAAATTCAAAGCGGGTGAAGTCCCGGACGCTCAAAATCCGAAGTTCGATGATGCCGATTGGCGAAAGCTGGATTTGCCACATGATTTTCAGTTTGAGCAACCTTGGGATCAATCAGCCAGCCGGGGACGTGGGTTCAAAGCCATGGGTATGGGCTGGTATCGAAAAACATTCAAAGCAAATGCCGGCTGGAAGGGCAAACGGATCTTGATCGATTTCGAGGGCATCATGCTATCGGGCGAGGTCTGGTTGAACGGAAAGAAAATCGGAGGGACAGGTTATGGCTACCTTGGCTTCGAATCCGACATGGCTGGTGTCATCAAATACGACGCGGACAATGTGATCGCCGTCCGTGCATCCACCGGCGAAAGCGAAGATTCCCGATGGTACACCGGCGGCGGGCTTTTCCGTGATGTGCATGTGGTGGTAAAGGACCAGATCTCCATCGCGCGTCATGGCGTTTTCATCACGACGCCAAGCGTTTCCGAGCGGAACGCCGAAGTCGCAATCCAAGTGGAAGTGGATGGAATCAAAAATGGAACGCATGAACTGGAGATCCAAGCGAAGATCTTTTCTCCTGATGGCAAGCAAGTCGCCGAAACCAAAACACCGGCTCCGAAAAAATCAAAACTTGCTGCGGTGGAGTTTCCGCTGCCGAAGGTCAACCTGTCCAATCCGCAGCTTTGGTCGTGTGAAAATCCCAATCTTTACTCTGCTGAAGTCGCATTGGTATTGAACGGCAAAGTGATTGATCAACTCACGGAAAAATTCGGGATCCGCACCATCGAGTTCTCCAAGGAATTCGGGCTGAAACTCAATGGCAAAAAAGTCTTTCTCAAGGGTGTCGCCAATCATC